>DAIESF010000413.1 GCA_027346425.1 Gemmatimonadota bacterium
CGCCGACGGCACGTCGAGCGCGTTTCCGGCCAGCGAAATCGTGAACCAGGTGGCGGCGGTTCGGCAGCGGGGCGGGGCGCCGGGGACGATCCTCTTCCGCGCCGGGTCAGTCTTCGCGAACCGCGACAACCTGTTCGGAACCCTTGCCGCGAACGTCTACAGCGCCGCGGCACTCCCGCCAGCGCTCACCTGGATCGACAACACGCCGCCTGCGCCTCCCGCCCTCTCCGTCACCGGCGCCAATGCGTCGCAGTGGCAGGTGACGCTGCAGTCCCCTGCCGCCGAGCCCCTGCACTGGTGGCTGGTGCGCTGGCGCACCCGATCGTCCCGCGACGAGATCCGCTGGTATGCTCGCCTGGTCGATGCCTCGCGCACCGTTGTCGGCGTCCCCGCCGTGGTGGACGGCGCGCGCACCGACGGCATCGTCGCCTCCGCAGTGGACCTCGCCGGAAACGCGAGCGACGGAAGCATCTGGCGCGCCCCGTAGCGAGGGCGTCGTCGCGCGTCACCTCCTGGCCAGTCGCCAACGCAGAAGGGCGAGCCCGTGGGCTCGCCCTTCGCGTATCGGTGCTGCGGTGCTTCAAAACTGCGGTGCCCCGCTGGCGCGTTAGGCGCCGCCACCGGGGCTCGCCGTCAGAAGTTGGGGTTGGCCAGCTTCTCGGCGTCCGGGAGCGGCCAGCAGCGCTGGTTCCCGTATGAGCCACCCTTCGAGTACGGCGTCCCGGCGGCGGGGTTCTGCGCAATGTTCAGCCGCTTCATGTCGAACCAGCGGTTCCCCTGCAGGAAGAGTTCGCGATTGCGCTCCTCGGCGAGCGTGGTCGAGAACGCCGCCTGCTCGGCCGCCGTCAACGCCGGGAGGGCAACGCCCGCCCGCGCGCGCAGGGCGTTCAGGATCGCGATTCCCTGCGCCCCGCCCTGGGCCTCAGCCAGGATCAGCTGGGCTTCGATGCCCGTCGCGATCGGCGTCGGTGCGGTGAGCGAGCTGTACTTGTTCTGCAGGTACAGCGGATTCACCTGGTCCGACGCCAAACGATTGGCGTTGGTGATTGAGACGCGCGGGTCGGGAAGACCTTGCACCGTCATGTTCCGGTACGGTGCGGCGATCGTCACCGCGAGACTCTGATTGTTTTGCGTGAAGATGCGATTCTGGCGCCGGGCCGACAGCGTGTTGTGCACGGCGTTGTAGACGAAGGCGACTGGCACCGCTCCCGCATCGGTGGCCGCTGCCGCCTTGTTGCCACGGTCGAGGTACGCGCGCGCCCGTCCCACCCGGGCCAGGTTGAGCAGGTTCTGGTCGTTGGCCGCGGTCGCTGCGGTGATGGCCTTGGTGAAGCGGGCGATCGCCGAGTCCAGCACCTGGTCAGTCGACAGTTCCGGCCCCACGTTGATGGTCGCCGAGCAGAAATCCTCGCCAAGGAGGAGCGTTGAATAGCCAGCCATTGCCGCCGTGGTGGCGATCAGGCGCTGGCGATTCGGCACCTGCTGGTCGGTCCATTCCTCCAGCTTCTGCGTGGCCTGGTCGTTCGTGTGACGCGCCGTGTTGACCGGCGTGTACATCCCGAGCCCTTCGCAGCTGCTGGTGGAGTAGAGCGCGTCCTGCGGAAGCACCTCGCGCCGATCGTACGACCAGCGCGCTGCGGTCTGCGTCGCGTCGACGAGTTCACCCGCGGCAAGACCGCTCGCCACGATGTGCCCGCCGAGGGCACACTCGAAGTCGGCCACCGCGCTCGCCACCAGCAGCGAGGCGTTGGACGACTGCAGGAGTCCGCTCTCCGAGAGGCGTGCCGGGCTCTCGGCGCTGAGGAGTTCGTCGATCTGGCTGCTGCACGCGACCACAGGGAGCGTGAGCAATGCGGCGGCGGCAACCTGCCGCGTCATGCGATAGGCGGCGCCCATCGCGCGGGGCCGAAGGCCCGGAAGCGTTGAAGGCGTCATGGTCAGTAGTTGAGGCTGATGGTGGTCACGAGCTGGCGAACCTGCGGCAGGACGTTCTGCTCCCACTGGCCAAAGGCGCCGCCGCGCGATCCGCCGTTGAACGATGCTTCAGGATCGATCCCCTTGTACTTCGTGCTCATGCCAAGATTGCGGCCGGCGACCGTGAACGAGGCGCGCGTGGCCCGGAAGTACGAGGCGAACCTGCCGGGGAGCGCGTACGAGGCCGAGAGCTCGCGGAAACGCAGGAAGCTCGCGTCCTGGATCAGGTTGTACGTGTACGCCGTGCCACCCTGCACTTCGGCGAGCGTGACGGCGTCGAACTCGCTCGGGTAGTAGTTCTCGCGGCAGAGCGAGAAGAGGTTGCAGCGCACGCGGCGATTGCCGTCGAGCTTCTTGTAGCCGCCGCGCCAGTCGACGAAGGCGTTGATGCGCAGGTTCTGCCACAGCGTCAGCCCCGTCGTGAACGACCCCTCGTACGTCGGGACCGAGTTGCCGAGGAATATGCGCGGGGCGCTGGCGCAGGCCACCGTCCCGCCCTTGCCGTCATCGCACTGGAGGTTGATGGCGCGATTGTTGGCATCCTTGTCGGCCTTGACCACCTTGCGATCCCACCACGCCCCCGGGGCATACCCCACGACGTGCTGGATCTGCCCGGAGAGCGACACGCGCTCGTTCCCGCCCATGTCCTTGATCTTGTACGCATTGGTCGAGCCGCTCAGCGCCAAGTCGAGCGTGAGCTTGTTGCCGCGGATCGGCTGGGCACGCACGAGCCACTCGAGTCCGTGACGGTCTACCTGCCCGGCGTTGAAGAACTGGAGCCCCGGGAAGCCCGCCGACGGCGGAGCCTGGCGGGAGAGGATCGCGTCCTTGGTGTAGCCGTTGAAGTACGTGAGCTCGACCCCGTAACGATCGTCGACGATCCCGGCGTCGAGGCCCAGCTCCGTCTCGTAGCTCTTCTCCGGGCCGAGGTCGGCGTTGCCGGCGTTGGCCGGCGTCACCACGCCGCCCACGGAGTTGTACGTCCGGATGGCGTCGAAGGCGCCAGGCTGCAGCCCGCTGCCGCCGAACGCGCCGCGCACGCGCAGCGTGTTGACCCACGACGGGAGCTTGATCCCCGGCTCTTCGCTCAGCACGTACGAGGCGCTGAACTTCGGGTACTTGACCACCGGGAAGTTGGTCCCGAACGCCGAGTTGTCGTCGGCGCGGAGCGCCGCCGTCAGGAACAACCGGTCGTTCCAGCTCACCTGCTCTTGCAGGAAGCCGCCAATCGTGTTGTTGTCGAAGACGTCGTCCTGGTCGGTGCGCTGGATGGCCGCGGCGCGCAGTGAAATCAGGCCGGACGCCGGGAACCCGGTGCCGGAGAACGCCCGGACGACGGAACGGCGCGCATAGTACTGCCCGCCGGCCGACGATGTGCTGGTCCAGTTACCGAAGGTGTAGGTCGCGTTGGCCGAGTAGTCAACCGTGTTGTAGGTGACGTCACGCGTCCCGATCGCGACGTAGCCCTGCGTCGTCCCGCCCACGCTGGAAAACGACGCATACTTGGCTGCCAGGTCGTCGTTGCGCTGCCCCTGGTCGTGGTTGTTCTCCGACAGGCGGTCGATGCCGACGATGAGGCGGTGGTTGAACCACTTCACCGGGGAGTGGTTGATCTGCGTGCTCCCCGTGAACCGGTTGGCGTCCTGGAAGATGTTGTACGCCTCCCAGTAGATGTTCGGCGGTCCCGAACGGAACCCAAGCTGCGGATTGCCGGAATTGCGGCCTCTGTACAAGAAACCCGGCGACGCGAAGTACGTCGCCCAGGTGAGTCCACCGCCTCCCGACTCGTATGGGACGTACGTCCGCCCCCCTGTGTAGCCCATGGAGGACTGCACGCTCCACTTGTCGCTCGGCGTGATGGTGACGTTGGCGCGCAGCGTACCGCGATTGAGCCGGTTGGCCTTCTCGACCCCCTGGTTTTCCTCGTAGTTCCCGCCGACATAGTACCGGGCCGCGGCGCTCCCGCCGCTCACGCTCGCATTGTACTCCTGCAGCATCCCCGTGCGGAAGATGTCGTTGCCGAAGTTGGAATTCAGCGAGTCGTTCAGCTGGCGAACGTTCAGCGTGACCGTGTCGAGGCCGGTCGCGCTCCCCGCGCGCGGGATCGTCCCGTAGTTGGTGAAGAAGCGATCCTTCCAGCCGGGGATCGAGTTGGCGCCGAGCCGCGTTCCGAAGCTCCACACCGGGCGCCCGGCCGATCCGCGCTTGGTCACGATTTGCACGACGCCGTTGGAGGCCTCCGTCCCGTACAAGGTGGCGGCCGCCGGCCCCTTGATGACTTCGATGCTCTCGATGTCATCCGGGTCGAAGTCATTCCAGCGGGAAATCGGCGCCGAGCCGAACGCCTGGCTGGTCGGACCCGAGGCCTGCGTGTTGTCCACGCGTACGCCGTCGACGTAGATGAGCGGGTCGTTGTTGAGGGAGAGCGACGACGCCCCGCGCACGCGAATGCGTGATCCGGAGCCGACCTGCCCTGAGCTCCCGATGACGCTCACGCCCGCGGCGCGACCGGTGAGCAGCTCCTGGAAGGTGCGCACCGGCTGCGTGGCCACGATGTCGGATGCCTGGACCGTCGTGACCGCATTGCCGATCGCCTTCTTCTCGGCGTTCCCCGCCGTCCCCGTGACTACGACCTGGCTCAGCTCGAGCGCTCGCTCGTTGATTGCGATGCGCAGATTGAGGTCGCCGACTCGAGCCATGCGCGCCGCGGCCGCGAAGCCGATGCGACGGATGGAGAGCGAGACGCTGTCGCCGGTCAAACCGCCCAGACGAAAGCGCCCGTTGGCGTCGGTGCTGGTGCCGAGCGTGGTGCCGGTGACGAAGATCTGCGTCCCGGGGATGGGGGCGCCGCTCGCGGCGCTGACCACGACACCGCCCACCGTCCCTTGCTGGGCGACGAGCGGGGTGGCGAACGCGGCGAGGGCGACGAGCGATGCGAGCGTGCGCCTGACGCGCCGCATTCCCGTGGGAGGGGCGGCGGCCGGGGCACGGCACTGGAGGGACCGACGAGCTGATGGCATACGAGAGTCGGTTATGGGGTGATGGACTCGGCGTTGCGGCTGCCGACTACGCTGCTACCGGTCGGCGGCCCGCGATGCGCGCAGGGACTCGGCGCACCTTGGCATAGGCTAAGACTGCACGCAGCACCGGGCAATGGGCGATTGGGAGGCGCTCATGTCAATGTGACGTACGGTTAAAAAAACCGCCACGGCGCGAGGCCGTGCGTGAAGTGCTGCCGCCGCCCGTCGCGCCCCTGGTCGCACCAGCTGGCGGGCGCGACGACCGTCGTCGCCCCGGGTGTCACCACGAATCCACGATATTGTGGAGCCTGCGTACGGGAATGCGCACACGCCCGCTCGAGGTAAAGCTGCGGCGGGCGTCGTTGAGCCCCGCGTGGGGCGTCTGCAACGCGCGAGGGATGCGCATGCGAACGCGCGCCCCGACCCTGCCCCTTGCCGTTGGCACCGGCAATGGGTAGTTAGCAATATCTTGCGGGACGCGACGTGTCGTGGGGAGTCAACGCGCCCCCTGCTGAGCTTGCATTGGGGCATGCGTGCACACATCCTGCAGTGCGAGGATAGGTCTGGGTCGTCCACGCCCGGTGTCGCCGTTCACTGACAGGTGGTGCCATGTCCATCATGCACACGCTCGACCTCGGCGAAGGCGTCGAGGTGCACCTCGATCCGGTCTCCGCGCTCGTGACCGACGTCATGGCGCGGGGTGGTGCCGAGGCGATTTCCGCGGCGATGGCGCGCGGCTTCGGTAGGCTCATCGGCTTCGCCCAGCGTGCGGGTCTCGCCCTCGTGGGGCATCCTCGGGCGCTGCGTTCATCGCGAAGCGACGCGGGTGCGAGCGTCACGATCGCACTCCCGGTCACCGCCCCCGCCCGCGTGCTCGTGCACACCCCCGCGATCCGTCTCGGCGTCCTTCCGGGGATGACCGCGTGGCGCTTTTCGCATCGCGGTCCCTGCCACGCGATCGGCGATGCCTATGCCGCGATCACCGCATGGCTCGTGTCGCATGGCGCCGTGCCATCGGAATCGGACGTGGAGCGGATTGCTCCAGTCTGGGAGGAGTACGTCTGTGATCCGGCCTCGACCATGCTCGACGACGTGCTGACCTTCATCTACATCCCGCGCGGCGTCGCCACAACACGCTGACGCACGCGGTGGCCTGGCGCGACCTGAAGGGGCCTCGACGGCGACTAGCGCCCTCTCCCCCCGCCCCCAACCTCTCCCTTGCCTGTCGTCACCGGGCGCCGCGCCGCCACCACCCCAGTCACCGGAGTCGGGGTCTGCCAACTGGCCGCGTCCATGGCCGGCGCCGCTGCCTGCGCCACCGCCGCGTCGCGCCGCGTCCCGCCGCGCGACAGGAGTGCCGCACCGAAGCCCGCCGTGACCGCAACGTAGGTGACGAGGAGCGCCGCCACGCGCAGGGCCATCCCCGCCGCCGGCACCGCGCCTAACGCGGTGGCCACCAGCCACAGCCCCATGTACAAGCTCACCCCGACGATGACCGCTCGCAGCGCCCCGCCGCGCGCCGAGAGTCGCTCCGCGGCCCGACCGCCGATGCTCCCCCCAGTCAGTTGGGCCACGGCGATGAAGCCCAGCGTCGCTAGCCCGGCCACTGCCAGCACGAAGGCCACCACCGCGAACGGAATGAGAAGGGCGCCGATCACGGTGATCGCGAGCCCGACCACCAGAAGCAGGATGGCGGGGAGGATCCCGAGTTCGCCGGCGATCCCGACGAAGAACGATCGCCAGAACGACTCCTGCAGCACGTCCACCACGCCATCCAGATAGCTGCTGGCGAACACCAGCACTCCGAGCCCGATCAGGAGCATCACCCCGAACCACCCGAGGGCGAACTGAAACGGCGACCGATGGGTGGGCTCCAACCCGTCGCCGCGCATGCTCGAGCGCAGGCTCTCTCCCCAGCGCCCGGTCATGGCGCGCATCGCGCCATCGATCATCCCGCCATCCAGCGTCACGTCGCCGAACGCGGCGATCGCGTCACCCGTGATTCGCCCCCCACTGTGCACCACCACGTCGCCGGCGATGGCCACCGCCGTCCCCTTGATCGTCCCCCGGACGTCCAGGTCGCCCCCGGCCACCACCACCGGCCCCTCGACCGTCGTCCCGGCAGGGATCAGACGCCCGCCGAGGGTGAGACTGTCGGCGGTGGGGCGGGCGCCAGGCGCCTGGGTGGCGCCCTGACCGGCGTTCTGAGCGCCACTCTGGCCGGCCCCCGACGGGGCGGCATCGGTGCCAATCGAGGCGCTCTGCACCTTGCCGTCGGCACCGGTCACGACGGTTGCCTTCGCGCCTCCGAGGGAAACGACCGCGGTGTCGGCCCCCGCCTGGGCGCCGACGACGACGGGCGAGAGCGCCGCCAGCGCGAGAGACACCAGCGCGGCGGGGCGAAGGATGAACGCGCGCATGCTACCCTCTCCGGCCGCGCGCGGCCGAGGCCAGCGTCTTCAGTCCGAAGGCCGTCCCGAGGACAGCGATGGCGAGGATCGAAGCCGCCACGGCCACTCCCGCGAGTCCGTTGGACGCAACCGTAGTCGCCGCCCCCTGACCGACGGTCGCGACCACGGCGTCGTGCATGCCGCCGCTGATCGCTTCCCGCGTCCGCTGGCCGATGAGCGTCCCGAGGAAGAGGACGGCGTCGG
>DAIESF010000421.1 GCA_027346425.1 Gemmatimonadota bacterium
TCCCCGTGGGCGATTTCGCGAACGACGTGAAGACGGGGTGGAACGGGCTCGCCTTCTTCCAGTACCAACCGGCGGGTGAAGGGCCGTGGGCGGTGCGGGCGGAGGCGCAGTATTCGCGGGCCAAATACACCGACGACTTCCTGAACTACGTGGGCGCGTCGGCCGGCGATGACCTCTCCAACAAGGTCCTGTACGTCGGGGCCAGCGCGCTCTATCAACTCTCCGATGGGAGCGGGGTGCGCCCGTACCTCATCGGCGGACTCGGCTTGTATGAACTGACCGCGACGCTGAAGGACCAGGGCGGGGTGAGCACCAGCGACTCCGAATCCGGCTTCGGCTTCAATGGCGGCGCGGGGATCCGCTTCGGCGGTGCGGTCGGCTTCTTCATCGAGGCGCGTTTCCACCAGTTCAGCATCACCCCCAACGGCGGCGAGAAGTCGACGAGCCAGTTCATCCCGGTCAGCGTCGGGCTGAGCTTCTAGGCGGGCACCACGCAAGACAACGAGGGGCCGCGCGTCGGCGCGGCCCCTCGTGCTACTTCCCCTGCTCGCGCCGGTCGAAGGTGCAATGGTCGTCGCGTCAGAGGGAACGCACCAGCTCCTCGATCAACCGCTCGAAGTCGGCGGCCGCGTGGCGCGTGACCTCGATGACCTCCTCGTGGTTGATGTGGTGGGGCGAGATCCCGGCGGCGGGGTTCGTGATGCAGCTGACGGCCGCGCACCGCATCCCCATCGCCCGGGCCACGATCACCTCGGGGACGGTCGACATCCCCACCGCGTCGGCCCCCAAGCGCTCGAGCATCCGCACCTCGGCTGGGGTCTCGTACGACGGGCCGAGGAGCCCGGCGTAGACCCCTTCCTCCAACCGGATCCCGAGGGTGCGGGCGACGTCGTGCAGTTGTCGCCGCAGGGCCGGGTCATACGGGTCCGACATGTCCGGGAATCGCTCGTCGCCCGACACCGCCGCCCCGATGAGTGGATTGCGGAACATCAGGTTGAGGTGGTCGGCGACGACCATCAGCTGTCCCGGCGCAAAGGTGCGGCGGATCCCTCCGGCGGCATTGGAGAGGAGGAGGGTGCGCGCGCCTAACGCCTGCACGACCCGGACGGGGAAGGCGGAATGCCCGGCTTCGTGCCCCTCGTACATGTGGAAGCGACCGGCCAAGGCGAGCACCTCGCGCCCGCCGAGCGTTCCATGAATGAGCTCGCCGGCGTGCCCCACGACACTCGGCTCGGCGAAGCCCGGGATGTCGCGATAGGGGATGCGGACGGCGCCGCCGATGCGCTCGGCGAGGCCACCGAGTCCGGAGCCGAGGATGATCGCAGCCGCCGGCGACTGCACCGCGAGGCGCGAGCGCACGAGGGCGACCGCATCGGCGAGGGCGCGGTCCGCGGGGAGGGGGGGGGGTGTCAGGCATGGCGCAGTGCCTCGATGTCGGCGCGCGCGCGTTGCACCAGGCGGTCGCGCTCGGCCGGGGGGAGGAAGGCGCTCTCGAAGCCGTTGAGCGCCATGCCGGCCAGCTCGTCGAAGGTGAAGTCGAGCTGCCGGGCCGCGTGCAGGTACTCGTCCACGAGGTTCACCCCGCTCATTAGCCGGTTGTCGGTGTTGAGGACGACGTTGAGCCCCTGGTCGTAGTACTGCCGCAGCGGATGGCTCTCGTACGAGGCGGCGGCGTGTGTCTGCACGTTGCTCGTCAGGCAGATCTCGAGGGCGATGCGCGACTGGTTCACCTCTTCGGTGAGCGCCGGGTCTTCGAACAGGCGGGTGGCGTGTCCGATCCGCGAGGCGCCGCAGTTGTGCACCGCCTGCCAGACCGACTGCGCGCCGTCCCCTTCCCCGGCGTGACAGGTGCACGCGAGGCCATGCGCACGCGCGTGCCGGAAGGCGTCGGCGTGGTCGGCGGCCGGGTGTCCCGCCTCGCCACCGGCGAGGTCGAAGCCGACGACGCCGTCACCCTTGAAGTCGACCGCCAGTCGCGCGAGATCGAGCGAGGTGGCCGGGGGGAGGTGGCGCAGCGAGCAGACGAGAACGCGGGCGACGATGCCATACTCCCGCTCGGCCATGGCGAGCCCCTTGAGCGGCGCCTCGACCGCCTGGCCTAACGACAGACCACCGCGGACGTTGAGGATCGGGGCGTAGCGAACCTCCAGGTAGCGCACCCCCTCGCGCGCGGCGTCCTCGGCCAGTTCGTAGGCAACGCGCTCGAGCGACTCCCCCGTCTGCATCACCGCCAGAGTGGTGTCGAAGCGGGCAAGGTAGTCCTCGAGGTTGCGGGCGTCGCGCACGAGCATGTAGTCGGCGAGCGCCTCGGCGTCGTCGCGCGGCATCCGGTAGTGGACGTCGCGCGCCAGCTCGAGCATGGTCGCCGGGCGCAGCGAACCGTCGAGGTGGCAGTGCAGTTCGGCCTTGGGGAGTCGCTCGAGGAGCGTCCGGGTGATGACGGGAGGCATCCCGCTCACGCGTCCTCGCCGGCGGCGGGACGCTGCCGGTTGGCGATCACGCGAAAGATCGCGCCGTTGTACAGCGTCGCCCCCGGTTCGATCGGGAGGCCGCGTGAGTCGGTGATGAGGCGATCGCCGGCGACGACGGCGTCGGCCATCGCCGGGTCGGCGGCCCGGACGGCGTCGACGGGCGAACCGGAGGCCGGGGCGTCGACGCCGCGGCCGTTGATGTACACGCGCACGGAGGCGCTCATGGCTGCACAGGGATGAGGCGCGCGTCGGCGGGGGCGCGCACGGGTGAGGGGCGCGAGCGCAGGTAGTCGGCCAGCGCATCGACGTCCGTGGTCTTGAGTTCCTCGACGGCCACGGCGCGCTCGGTGAGTCCGAGCCCATCGCCGCCAGCCGCAAGGAAGTCGGTCATGACGAGGCGATACACGCGCCGCGCGTCGTACGGACGGCCCTCGGCGAACACCAGCCGGGTGATGCGCTTCCCTTGGGGGCGCGCCGGGTCGAAGTGGACGCGGACGCCGCTGAGGTGGAAGGTCACCTCCGGGCGGGCGACGAGGCGCTCCAGGTAGGCGCGCAGGTCGGCGCCACGCACGTGGATGCGCACGAGGACGTTGCCGAAAGGCTGCACCTCGAAGACCGATCCACGCGTGGCGAGACCGGCGTTGAGCGGGGCGCGCACCCCGCCGCGGTTCATCACCGCCACGTCGCCCTTGGCGGCGTACCGTTGCGCGTCAGCCACCAGGTTGCCTAACGTCCCGTCGCTCCCGGGCGCCATGCGCTCGGCGATGGTCGCCACCGGGGCGCCGAACAGCTCGGCGGTGCGGGCAAGGACCGTCGCCGTGTACGCCGCGGTCGTGGAATCGGCCACCATCGAGTCGCGCGAAACGCTGCGCACCGCCACCGATGGCGTCCCGTCACCGCTCAGGGGGAGGTCGATGACGCCAATCGCCCCGCCACGCGACAGTGCCTGCACGATGGGGATCCCCTTCACGCGGGTGGCCACGCGCGAGTGGGTATGCCCACTCACGATGGCGTCGACCTTCTCCGTGACCTGTGAGGCGAGGTCGACGATCTCGCCGCTGCACGTGTCGGGGGCGGCGCGGTCGCAGAAGGCGCCGGCGTGGGCGATGACCACCACGACGTCGGCGCCGCGCGCGCGCAGGGCG
>DAIESF010000432.1 GCA_027346425.1 Gemmatimonadota bacterium
GCTGGCTTCCGACCTTTACCGCAACCATCGGGTCGCTGGTGGTGCGGGCGACGATCTTTGCGCCGTACGGACGCGACGCCGATACGGCGGGGGCGGTCTACGCCTTCGCCTTCGAGAACCGGGCCCAGCACGATGTGCGCGTCACGGTCGGGCTGGAGGGGACGCTGGGGCACCGCCAGCTGCGCGTGAAAACCGCGCGCCCCTTCGTCGACGCCCACGCCGTTAGGCGGGGGGCCACCGAGGCGGTGATCCTCGCCGGGGATGCGGTGCCGGGGCTCGTTGCCCTGGCCATCGGCGCCGATGGGGCTGCCAGCATCGAGGTCCCCAGCGCCCGGGAGTACGCCATTCGTCGCGACGTCCGTGTCCCGCCGGCCGGCGTCGCCGAGGCGGCCTTTTTCCTCGCTGTCGGCCCCGAGGGCGACGGTGCCGAGGAGACCGTCGCCGTGATGCGCCGGCGCGGGTGGCGCTACCTCCTCTCGGCGACGCGCGACGCGCTGCGTGCCCTCGAGCAGACCACCGGGCACGAGGGGATTGATACCATCATCAACCGCAACCTCCTGTTCGCCTACTTCTATGGCGTGGGGCGGGCGCTGGACGATGCGCATTTCTACCTCGTGCGCTCGCGTGTTCCGTGGCATTCGCGCGGGGTGACGGTCCGCGAATGGGAGGCGTTGATGTGGACCATCCCCGCCGTGCAGCTGGCGGACCCTCCCCTGGCCCGGGAACTGATCCTCCGCGCCTGCGAACTGCATGGCTATTCGCCGGGGATCGGGGTGCGCTATCTCGACGGGACGCTCTTCGAGCCCGGATTCTCGCTCGAGGGGGCCGGGGCGTACGCGCTCGCCATCGACCGCTACATCCGCGAGACCGGCGACGACCAGATCGTCGAGGAGCCGGTCATTGCCGACACCCTCTACGGCTCCCACGAGGACATCAGCGCGCGCCGGAACGAGTCGGTCCCGCTCTACTCCACCGAGATCACCCCGGCAGGACGCCCGGCAGCCTTCCCGTACACCCTGCACGGCAACGCGGTCGCCGCGCAGGCACTCGACGTCTTCCGGCGCACCCTCGACGAGGAGACCGCCCGTGCCGTGGAAGATCCCGACGCGGTGCGCGCTGCCCTCCAGCGTCACTTCGCCGGCGAGCGCGACGGCAAGTCCATCCTCATGTCGGCGGTGAACCTGGGCGGAGAGGCCGTCGCCGACGATGAGCCGGCCGCGTCGGTCGTGTGGCTCCCCATGTACGAGACGCTCGACCGTCGCGACTCGGCCTACCGGCGCACCGTGCGCACCATCGACCTGCAGCCTCGCGTGCTCGCGCAGCAGATCGCCCGCCTGCTGGGGCCCGACGCTAGGGAGGTGATGCAGTGGCTGCGGAGGGCGCCGTTGCATCAGGGACTGGCCGCCGAGCAGGTCGACGCCGACGGACGCGCCACCGCCGACGGTGGTGATGCATCGCTCGCCGGGCTCCTGGCCTACACCCTCTGGTACGCGGTCCACGTCCTCGGCGTCGCGCCATGACCGCGTCCGTCGCGAGCGGCGACGAGGGCATGCTGGCACGGCGCGACGAGGTCGTCTCGCTCTTCACCCTCTCCTTCGGTCGCCAGCCGGCGGTGGTGGCCTCGGCCCCGGGGCGCGTCAACCTGATCGGCGAGCACACGGACTACAACGGCGGGGCGGTCCTTCCCATCGCAATCGCCCAGCGCACCTGGGTGGCGATCGGGCACTCCCGCGACGGCCTTTCACGCGCCGTCTCGCGCGAACTTGGCGAAACGGGCGCCTGGCGGCACGCCGATGCGAAGGCGACGCACGCCTGGTGGGATTACGTCGCCGGGGCGCTGGTGTCGGCCGAATCGTTAGGCGGGGGGCGGAGCGCGCGCGAGGTGGCGGTCGTGAGCGACGTCCCAATGGGGGCCGGCCTCTCCTCCTCGGCGGCGCTCGAAGTGGCGACCATCCTCGCCGCCCTCGCCCTCGAGGGGGTGACGTTGGCGGCGGTGGGGGATGGCGCGGTGGCGGGGGGATCACGCTCGCTGCGCGATGTCGCGCTCGCCGCACATCGCACCGAGACGGAGTTCGTGGGGGTGCAGTGCGGGATCATGGATCAGTTTGCCAGCGCGCTGTGCCGCGAGGGACACGCCTTGCACCTGCGATGCGACACCGCGCAGGCGACCGCGGTCCCATTTTCCCGCGGCGTCCTCATCGTCGACACGATGACCCCGCGCGCCTTGCGGCAGTCGGCGTTCAATACGCGGCGTGCCGAATGCGAGTCGGCGCTCGCGATCCTGCGGACGTACGACCCCGCGCTGCAGACGCTCGCCCAGGCCGCCCCCGACCTCCTCGCCGAGTCCGCGCTCCCCGCCCCCCTCGACCGGCGGGCGCGGCACGTGGTGAGTGAACATCGGCGGGTGCGGGAGTTCGTGTCGGCGTGTGCCGAGGGGGGCGATGGGGAGCGACTGGGGGCGCTCCTCAACGCCTCCCATCGATCGCTGCGCGACGACTACGAGTGCTCGTCGCCGGAACTCGACTGGGTGGCCGAACACTGTGTGGCGCGCGTCGGCATCGATGGGGCGCGACTGACGGGAGCCGGCTGGGGAGGGTGTGCGATCGTGGTCGGCGATGACGCGACACTGCGCACGATCGCGCCCGACCTCTCCGATGCATTCGAGACCTCGTGGGGACACGCCCCGCGCACGTGGATAACCACGCCGATGGCGGGGGCGCGCGTCGAAGCGTGAGTACGGGTGTGCGGGCTCGCCTTGTACGCCGTGCGGCGTGACGGCTATACTTCGCGCGACGCGGGAATAGCTCAGTTGGTAGAGCACAACCTTGCCAAGGTTGGGGTCGCGGGTTCGAGTCCCGTTTCCCGCTTATCCTCTGGAGGTTGAGAGGACGAAGAGACGCGAAGTCGCGAAAGGATGAGAATTCTTCAAGGCGGGAGGGGCGGGGATGGCCTCTCTCGCCTTCTCCTTCGTGACGCGCTTCGATTGGGCGCGGGTGGCGAAATGGTAGACGCGGGGGACTTAAAATCCCCTTCGGGCAACCGAGTGCGGGTTCGAGTCCCGCCCCGCGCATGACCCCCTGCCACGGCAGCGGCATCTCCGGCTATTCTACGCCGTATGGCTGATGTCGTCGCGCTGGCCGCCGAGTTGATGGCGATCGAATCGCCCACTGCCGGCGAAGGGAAGATCGTGGATTACGTGTCGCGCTGGCTGGTGGCCCGCGGGTGGAACGTCACCGTGCAGGAAGTCACCCCGGGGCGCGGCAATGTGTGGGCGTCGCGTGCGGGCGGTGGCGTCACCTTGTCCACGCACCTCGACACCGTACCGCCATACGTGCCACCGCGACTCGACCACGATCGACTCGTCGGCCGCGGCGCGTGTGATGCCAAAGGAATCGCGGCGGCGATGCTGGTGGCGGGCGATGCACTCGCCGCGGCAGGTGAGGACCGCGTCGACCTGCTCTTCGTCGTTGGAGAAGAGAAGGGCTCCGATGGGGCGCGGGCGGCCAACCGCCTCCCCGCCACGTCACGATTCCTGGTCAACGGTGAGCCCACGGAGAGCAAGCTTGCCGTCGGCGCCAAGGGATCGCTGCGCGTGCACCTGCGCACGCGCGGTCGCGAAGCCCACTCGGCGTACCCGCACCTCGGACAGTCGGCCATCGCGCCGATGCTCGCCCTCCTCCCCACGCTCAAGGACGTGGCTTGGCCCGTCGATGCCGCACTCGGCCCGACGACCGTGAACATCGGGACGATCCGCGGCGGGACCGAGGCCAACATCATTCCCGGCGCCTGCGAGGTGGAGCTGATGTTCCGCCTTGTTGGACCCGTCGAGGTGGTGAAGGAACATCTCGAACAGTGGCTCGACGGGCGCGCCGAGATCACCTACGGCTCGCACATCCCGGCGCAATTCTTCCACACCATCGACGGATTCGAGACGTCGCCGGTGGCGTATACCTCCGATATCCCGCTGCTCGACCGCTGGGGGACCCCGCTCCTCTTCGGCCCGGGCTCGATTCACGTCGCGCACACGCCTGACGAGTACATCGACATCGGCGAGTTGCGCGCCGCGGTCGAGGGCTATCAGCGCATTGTCCGCGCCCTGCTCAACGCATGATGTCGCAGTTCTCGCAGAAGCCGGCCCGCAAGTGGCCGGTCGCCGTGCTGGGCGCCACCGGCGCCGTGGGCCAGACGTTCATCCGTCTCTTGCAGGGACACCCCTGGTTCGAGGTCACTGACGTCGCCGCCTCCGAGCGCTCAGCGGGGAGGACGTACGGTGAGGCGACGCGCTGGATCGAGGGGACGATGCCGCCGGAGGTAGCCGGGCTCACGGTCACGACCTGCGACCCGTCGCAGGTGCGGGCCCGCATCGTCTTCTCGGCGCTCGACGCGAACGTCGCCGGCGAGGTGGAGGCGGAGTTCGCGCGCGCGGGCGCGTTGGTGCTTAGCAATGCGAAGAACTACCGCATGGAGCCCGATGTTCCGCTGGTGATTCCCGAGGTCAACGCGCCGCACCTCGCCCTGCTCGACGTGCAGCGTCGCGCGCGCGGTTTTGCGCCTGGCGGCGGGATCGTGACCAATGCCAACTGCGCGGCGACCGTCGCCACCGTGGCAATCGCCCCGCTCCACCAGGCGTTCGGGGTGGAGAAGGCCTTTGTCACCACGATGCAGGCGATCTCCGGCGCCGGCTATCCCGGCGTCCCGTCGCTCGACATCCTCGGCAACGTCATCCCGTACATCGGCGACGAGGAGCCCAAGATCGAGCGGGAGATGAACAAGATGCTCGGCACCGTGCGCGACGGCACGGTGGCGTTCGCCCCGTTTGCCGTGAGTGCGCATGCCAATCGCGTGGCCACCGAGAATGGTCACCTCGTCTGCCTCTCGCTCGGCTTCGGGCGCCGTGTCTCGGCCGACGAGGCGCTGGCCGCGCTGCGCGCATGGCGCGGTTGCGCCGAGGCGCGCGGTCTCCCCTCGGCCCCCGCGTTCCCGCTGGTCGTCACCGACGCCCCCGATCGCCCGCAAACGCGCCGCGACGTCGGCGCCGGGCGCGGCATGACCGTCACCGTGGGGCGCGTGCGCCAGGACCCGATTCTCGACATCAAGCTGGTCGCCATCGGCCACAACACGATCCGCGGTGCAGCTGGCGGGTCGATCCTCAACGCCGAGCTCCTGGCGTCACAGGGGGCGCTCGACTCCGCATGATCGTCGTCAAGTTCGGCGGGACGTCCGTTGGTGACACCGCGGCCATCGAGCGACTGGCCGAGATTGTGCGTTCGCGGCTGGCGCGACGCCCGATCGTCGTCGTCTCCGCGATGGGCGGCGCGACCAATGCCCTGATCGCCATCGCCGAACAGGCGGCGGAGGGGCAGCTCATTAGCGCGATTCGCGGCGTGGAAGCGCTGCGGGCACGCCACCTCACCACCGCCGAGCAGCTGCTCGGGAACGCGCCACAGGCGCGGGAGGTGATGGAAGAGCTGAGCGCAACCTTCGACGAGCTCGCCTCCCTGGCGGAGGCGCTCTCCGTCCTCGGGCACGCCACCCCGCGCAGCAAGGACGCCATCTCGGCGAAGGGCGAGATGCTCTCCTCGCTGCTGGTCACGGCGGCGCTGTCGGCGCGCGGCATCCCGGCGGAACACGTCGATGCCACGACGGTCATGATCACCAGCGACCAGTTCGGGAAGGCCGAGCCGCGTCAGGAGCGCATTGCCGAGGCGTCGCAGCGCATCCTGCGCCCGCTGGTCGAGCGCGGTGCCGTCCCGGTGCTGGGCGGGTACATCGGCTCGAACGAACAGGGGATCGTGACGACGCTCGGGCGCGGCGGCTCCGACTACTCGGCGTCGCTGTTCGGGGCCGCGTTAGGCGCCGAGGCCATCGAAATCTGGACCGACGTCGACGGGATGCTCACCGCCGATCCTCGCGTGGTGCAGGGGGCGCGGCTGATCGACCGGATCCGCTTCGACGAGGCGAGCGAGCTCGCCTCGTTCGGCGCCAAGGTCCTCCACCCGAGCACGATCACCCCCGCGGTGCGCCTCGGGATTCCGGTCTACATCTACAATTCCCGGAATCCCGCGGGCACCGGGACGCTCATCACCTTCGACGCCCCCAAGCGCCCCGTGGTCGCGCTCGCCGGCAAGCAGGGGGTGACCGTGCTCCGCGTACGCAGCCCGCGCATGCTGCTGCAGCACGGATTCCTGCGCACGCTGTTCGAGGTCTTCGACCGGCATCGCACGTCGGTCGACGTGGTGGCCACGTCGGAAGTGAGCGTGAGCGTCACCATCGACGATGCCACGCACCTCGACACCCTCGTGGTCGACCTCTCGCATCTGGGCGACGTCTCGGTGGAGCGGAACCGCGGGATTGTCGCGATCGTTGGGGCCGGGCTCACCGATTCCAGCGAGTCCATGTCGCGGGCGCTGGCGGCGCTCAAGTCGCTGCGCGTGCACATGCTCTCGCTCAGCGCGAGCGGGATCAACCTCACGATCCTCGTCGACGGTGACCAGGTGTCGGAGGCCATGCGTCGCCTGCACGCCGAGTTCTTCACCGACGCGGCGGCCTGAGCATGCGCCTCCTGATCATCGGCGATGGCAAAATGGGACGGACGATCGAGCAGCTGGCGCGCGAGCGCGGCCACGTTGTCGTCGACGTGCTGGGGGCCGCGGCGAACGCGGTGGGCGAGGGGATCGCCGCTTGCGCGGCCGGCGCCGACGTGGCGATCGAGTTCACCGAGCCATCCGCCGCGCGCGACAACGTGATGGCCTGCCTCGCGAGCGCCCTTCCCGTGGTGACGGGGACGACGGGGT
>DAIESF010000472.1 GCA_027346425.1 Gemmatimonadota bacterium
TCGACGATGCCGAGCGGCATGACGTCGACGAGCATGCGCAGTCGCCCGTGCATCGAGGGCGTCGCCCCCGACACGAGGAGGATCGCTCCGCCGCTGATGGTCATCATGCCGATGGCCGAGGGGAGGAGGGGGCGCGCCCAACGGTCGAGGGCGCGTCCCAGCGACCCCGCCGCACGGCGCGCCTGATGCCGGCGCTGCCACGCTTCGTGCGACGAGAGCGCGGTGACCGCCATGACGAACGGCGCGAAGTAGAAGATCGCCCGATAGGCCACCAGCGCCCCCAGCAATGCACCTGGCGGGAGCGACTCCCCCAGCTGCACGACCATCAAGGTCTCGAAGACGCCGAGCCCGCCAGGGACGTGGCTCACGAGGGCGAGGATCTGCGCCAGGACGAACGCCGACGTGAAGCCCCACGGCGTGATCCCGGCCGAGTGCGGGAGGAGGACGTACAGGACGCCGGCCGCCGCCGCCCAGTCGGCGAAACCCAGCGCCACCTGCGCCAACGCCGTCCCGCCGCTGGGGAGGCGCCACTGACGCCCGCGCACCGTCACCTCGTGCCCACCGAACCGTGCAGCAATCGCGAGGTAGGTGAGCACGGCGGCGATGGCCACCCCTCCCACGACCCGCGCCGCACCAGCCGCCACCGGGAGGTGCGCCAGCATGGCTGGCGGCTCGCCGAGCAGCGCAACGCCAGTCACCGCCGTCACGGCGAGGATGAAGGTGAAGCCCGCGAAGCTGACCGCCACCGCGATGTCGCCCGCCGACAATCCCCACGACGACCAGAAGCGCGCCCGCACCGCACTCCCCGTCACCGCGGGAAAGCCAAGCGTGTGCGAGATTCCGTAGGCGATCATCGACGCGGCGATGGTGCGCCCTGTGCCCAGGCGCTGCTTCACGTAGCGCAACGCCAACAGGTCGTAGATCGGGAGGAGCGAGTACGTCGCGGCGGTAAGGACGGCGGCGAGCGCGACCTGTTGCCACGACAGGCGGGCAATGGCGGTGCCAATCGCCCCGGTGTGCAGGCGGGCAAGCTCCGAGTGCCACACCCAACCGACCAGTGCGACGCCCCCGAGGGCGAATATCGTGACACCGATGCCCCGCAGGGCGCGCCAACGCGCCGACGGGGCAGGCTGCTTGTCTGTCATCGTTCATCCACCGCTGGCTCGTGGCGGCCGCGCATCGGGCACATGGCCCCGCGCGAGGCCGGCGACCGTGGTTGAGGCCGCACGTGGAAGTTTGCGGCGATCACCTTACGAGGCGATGAACACCTCAGTGCATGCCGGTGTCGTGCGCGGTGAGCTGCGTGTCGGCAGCAACCTCGGTATGCGCTGCTTTCGGGACGAACAGGCGAAAGGTGCTCCCCTCGCTGGATGAAGCGACGAGCACGGCGTCGCCGCGGTGTGCGCGCGCGATCCACCGTGTGATCGCGAGTCCGAGCCCTGCGCCGTCCACCGAACCCGCGGCACGCGCCTCCGCGGCGCGGAAGAATCGCTCGAAGAGGCGTTCGCGCGCCTCCGGGGCGATCCCGGGACCGGAATCCTGCACATCGATGCACCATTCCGTCCCGCAGTCGGAGAGGTGGACGTCGACCGTGCCGCCGGGGCGCGAGTACTTGACCGCATTCACCAGCACGTTGTCGATCGCCCGCCGCAGGAGCGTCTCGTCGCCGACAATCGGCGCCTCGTCGACCCCCGAGAGCCGCACGGAGATGTCTCGCGCCGAGGCGACCGTGCGAAGCGACCGTACGCTGTCCTCCAGCATGTCGCGCAGGTAGAGCGGAGCGGGGCGCAACATCGGTTCCCCGCTGTCGGCGCGGGCGAGGAAGAACAGGTCGTCGACGATCGAGCGGAGGCGCAGGCTCTGGTCGCGGATGACGTGCAAGGCCTCGCGCAATTCCTCGCGCGGGCGATCGTCGCGTGCGAGGGCGAACTCGGCCTCGCCGCTGATCACCGCCACCGGGGTGCGCATCTCGTGCGAGGCATCGGCGGCAAAGCGGGCCTGCGCCTCGAACGCTTCTTCCAGTCGCGCCAGCAGGCCGTTGAACACCGTCGCCAGGCGCGCGAGTTCGTCTCCCGTGTCGGCCACCGGGAGGCGCTCGTGCAGGTTGGTGGCCCCGATCTGCCGGGCCTGCGTTGCCATCCTGTCGACCGGGGCCAGACTCTTCCCCGCCAGCCACAATCCACCGAGTGCGGCGATCGTGATCACGAGGGGGAAGCCGACGGCCAGCGCCCAGCGGGCATCGCGCAACATGCGGGCGCGTGCCGTCATTCCCTGCGCCACGGCGATGACGAGTTCACGCGAGGCGATCGTGTACGGGAGCGTGAAGACGCGGATTTCCTGGCCGTTCGCCTTCAGCGACGTCAACGCCGGGTCACGCGGTGCACTGCGCGCTCGGCGCGCGAGCGCTTGCATGAGGTCGCGGGTGCGCGCCGACGACGCGGTGTCGCGCGGGGCGCGCCCGAGCCCCAATCCCACGTACGACGTGAGGGCCCGGCCGCTCGACTCGTCGACCAGGTACACCGCGACGTCGGGGAGCTTCATCGAGGCAACCACCGTCTGCATGGCCACCGTGTCGGCCGCCCCCATCTTGCGCTCGAACTCGATGGCGCCGGCGATCGTCGCCGCCGACTCGGCGAGGAACTCGTCCACGCGTTCCTGGCTGGTGAGGGCGAGGAACCAGTAGGCGGCCAGAGCCAGAAGCGCGAAGAGGGGGGCGAAGACGGCCGTGTACCAGAGCCCGATGCGTACGCGAATCGAGCGGCCGTGCATCACGGCGATGCGCCCTCCCCCTCGTCGGCCGCAAGGACATAGCCGGCCCCGCGCCGCGTGTGGATGAGCGGCGCCCCCCCATCGTCCAGCTTCTTCCGCAGCCGGTTGACGTAGACCTCGAGCGCATTCGTGAACGGGTCGTGGTTCTCATCCCACACGTGTTCCACCAGCTCGGCGCGCCCGATCACCCGACCCGCGTTGCGTGCCAGGTACTCCAGCAGGACGTATTCCTTGGTGGTGAGGGCGAGGACGCGCCCGCCGCGCTCGGCGCGCTGGGCGGCGAGGTCGACCGTGAGGTCGCCCACCGTGATCACCTGCGGTGCCAGCTCGGGCATGCGTCGCAGCAGGGCGCGAACGCGCGCGTGCAGTTCCGACAGGTCGAACGGCTTGGTGAGGTAGTCGTCGGCGCCGGCGTCGAGCCCGGCGACGCGGTCCTTTACCGCGTCGCGGGCGGTCAGCATCAGGATGGGGACGCGATTGCGGCGGCGCCGGATCTCGGCACAGACCTCGATGCCGCTGCGCTTGGGCAGCTGCACGTCGAGCACGATCGCGTCGTACGGGTTCACCGCGGCCTGCACGATAGCCGAGTCACCGTCGATGGCATGGTCGACCGCGTACCCCTCTTCGCGCAGTGAGCGCACGACGAGGTCGGCAAGGCGCGCGTCGTCTTCCACGAGCAGGAGTCGCATATGGATAAAACCTGTAACGCTCCGTTAAGCCGGTGGGGCATAGCGTCATGCACAGGACGACGACACATCCCCGTCGCGTCCCGGCGCCACCCGGCGTCGTCACCGACAACATAGCTGGAGATTCCCATGCAAGCACGACGCCTCCTCGGCGCGGCCGCCGCCCTCGCACTTTCCGCGAGCGCGCTCGTCGCGCAGGCTACCCCCAAGGCTGCGATGCAGGCCAAGCCTGCGATGCCCGCCAAGGCCGCCGCGACCACCAAGGTCGCCGACACCACGCACAAGGCCATGGCCAGCGCCAAGGCAACGACCGCAGCGACCAAGAAGGGGTCGAAGCACAAGCGCGCCGCCCACAAGCCGTCCCACTAGCACCTGGTGGCATGCCGTACCGCGCGAGCGCGCGCCAGCCGATGGGCTGGCGGCGCTCGTGGCGGACGGTGGACGTGCATGCGCCCTACCTCATTTTCCGGCCGCTTCCTGGTCCCCGTCCTGTTTGTGGCAGGGGCCCTTCTCGCGGCGTGCACCGGCGGCGACGCGGATACCCTCTCGGAGTATCCGGCCGGCGCCACTGGCGCCCGGCTCGCCCTGATCGTCACCGGCGACGATGGGACGACCAACGCCATCCGTTCGCTTGCCCGTCATCTTGCAACTGACGGTATCCCGAGCGTCGTCCTCACCCCGTCGCCATCGCTCGCCTCACCCAGCGCGGCAAGCGCGGAAGTGGAGCGGGTGGTGCGCGCCCACCTCGCGCGGTGGAATCGCCAGCGGCTGGTGGTCATCGGGCTCGCCCGTGGCGCCAGCATGGCGCCGTTTGTTGCCAACCGGCTCACTGGCGACCTGCGGAGCCGCCTGGACGCCGTCGTGATGCGCGAGCCGCGCCCGCGCGTGAGCTTCCGGCGCCGCTGGCACAGCCCCTGGCGGCAGGGGCCGCGCCCCACCGACCTCCCGCTCCTTCCGGAACTCGAGCGCATGCGGGGGATCCCGCTCCTTTGCCTGTATCGCGTCGACGAGCATGATCCCTTTTGCCCGTCGCTCGACGCCACGCTCGCCCGGCGCGAGGTCGATCCCACCTCCGACGACAGTGAGCGTGCTGGCGCCGTGTTGGCGCAGCGGGTGATCGACTTCGCACGGTAGCGACGACCGGGCTCCTCCCGGTCGCTTCCGCTCTCCTACGCCGCGACGACCGCCCCTCCCCCTGCACCGGTCCCGCCGCCCGCGCCGGCGTCGCCGCCAGCACTTGCCCCTCCGCTCGCGCCGGCCACTGGAGGAGCACCGGAGGCCACCTCGGCCAGCACCTTCACGAACTCGTCGCGGTCGATCACCTCACGGGCAATCAGCACCTGCGCCACCCGCTCCAGCGCGCCCCGCTCCGCCACCAGCGTCTGTCGCACGCGCTCGTGCGACTCATCCAGCAGCCGCTTGATCTCGGCGTCGATCGTGCGCGCCGTGTCCTCGCTGTACTCGGCTGGACCGGCCGACTCCACGTCGAGGAAGAGCGCCCGCGTCGGGCGCTCGAACGCCGCCAGCCCCAACGCCGGGCTCATCCCGTAGCGCGTCACCATCTCGCGCGCGAGGTCGGTTGCCTTCTGCAGGTCGTCGTGCGCCCCGGTGGAGATGTCACCGAACACCACTTCTTCGGCGGTGCGCCCGCCCAGCAACACGTCGAGCCGTTCGAGCAGCTCCGTGTGGGTGAGCAGGTACCGATCCTCGGTCGGCTGCTGTCGCGTGTACCCGAGGGCCCCGATTCCGCGCGGGATCACCGAGATGCGTGCAACCCGGTCGGCGGTGGGGCGCCGCTCAGCCACGATCGCGTGCCCCGCCTCGTGATAGGCGACGATCGTCTTCTCCTTCTCGTTGATGACCCGTGACTTGCGCTCGAGTCCGGCGATCACGCGATCGATCGCGTCCTCGAAGTCGACCGGTTCCACCGACGCCTTGTCCTTTCGTGCCGCCGAGAGCGCCGCTTCGTTCACCAGGTTCGCGAGGTCGGCGCCGACAAACCCCGGCGTGCGGGCGGCGATCCCCGCCAAGTCCACGTTCGGATCGAGGGTGACGTTGCGCGTGTGGACTCGCAGGATCTGCTCACGCCCCCGCACGTCAGGGCGGTCGAGGATCACCTTGCGGTCGAAGCGCCCCGGGCGGAGGAGCGCGGGGTCGAGGACCTCCGGCCGGTTGGTGGCGGCGAGGATGATCACCCCGCTCCGCGTGTCGAAGCCGTCCATCTCGGCCAGGAGCTGGTTGAGCGTCTGTTCACGCTCCTCGTGCCCGCCAAAGGCGGAGGCCGCCGAGCGCGTGCGTCCCAGCGCGTAGAGCTCGTCGATGAAGATGATACTGGGGGCGTTCTGCTTGGCCTGCACGAAGAGGTCGCGCACGCGCGCCGCTCCCACGCCGACGAAGAGTTCGACGAAGTCGGAACCGCTGAGGCTCAGGAAGGGGACGTCGGCCTCGCCGGCCAGCGCCTTGGCGAGTAGCGTCTTTCCCGTTCCCGGAGCGCCGACAAGCAAGACCCCTTTGGGGATCTTTCCGCCGAGCCGGCGGTAGCGATCGGGGTTCTTGAGGAAGTCGACGATCTCCATCAGGTCGGCCCGCGCCTCGTCGATTCCGGCCACGTCGTTGAAGGTGACGCCGGTCGCTTTCTCCACGAAGAGCTTCGCCTGGCTCTTCCCGATCGACATCACGCCGGCGGCCCCACTCCCGCGCAGCATCGAACGCCAGAAGAAGAGGAGGATGGCGAGCGGGAGGATCCACCCGAGGAGCGAGGTGAAGTAGCTGCTTTGCACCTCGCCGGTGTAGGTGACGCCGGCCGCCTTGAGGTCGCTGACCAGTGCACTGTCCTCGACGCGCACCGTGGTGAAGGGGTGCTTGGTGGCCCCCTGGGCTCCCTGCGACAATTGGCGCGCGCGCGCCTCGCCGATCACCGCCGCGGCCCCGGTCATCTGGAGGAGTCCGGTGATGCGCGAGGTGCTCACCCTGAGGCTGTCGACCTTGCGAGCGGCGAGGAGCGCCTTGAACTCGCTGTACGACACCTCTTCACCCTTCGTGGACCCCCACATCGGGATGAGGAGGAGCGGGAGGACGAGCAGCAGGATGATGGCCCACGGGGGGAACTGGAACGGCTTGTCCCGTCCAGCGGGTTCAGGGGCGTTCCGCCGGGTCTCCTGGGGCATCGACTCCTCCATCAGGGCGGCGCCCGGATGAGGGCGCTCAGGCAAGGTGCGGCGAGGATGAACGCGCGTCAGTCGGGGATTGTCGGGCTGTCGGCGTCGTGCTGACGACGTCCACCCCAACCCCCGGCTGTGCGTGGCGCCGCGTTCCGGCAAGCTGTGCGTAGGGGATGCGCGCCGTAAGGGTCAAGGGCGCCGCCCCGAGGAGGGAATGATGACGCGGAACCTGGGAACGTTGGATCGCGTGATCCGGGTCGTGCTTGGGATCGCGCTCCTGACCTTCGCCCTTGCCGGTGAGCGGACCACGTGGTGGGCCCTGATTGGGGTCTTCCCGCTCGGGACCGGACTCACCGGGGTCTGTCCTCTGTATCGCTACCTGCGGATCTCGACCGCCAGGTAAGGAGGCGTGATGACGAACACGACATCCCACGGGGCCGCCGTGCAACAGTCGGCGGTCCGCATCCCTGCCGGGCGGGCCATGCTCGACGCCGACCTTGCCATCCCGGCCGGTGCGCGGGGGCTGGTGATCTTCGCCCACGGCAGCGGGAGCAGCCGCAAGAGCACCCGCAACCGCGCTGTGGCCGAGGCGTTGCACGTGGCGGGATTGGGGACGCTCCTGCTCGACCTGCTCACCGCCGCCGAGGAGCAGGTCGACCGGCTGACGGCCGAGCATCGGTTCAACATTCCGCTGCTGGCCACGCGATTGGTGGCAGCGATCGACTGGGCGGTGGCCGCGCCCGAGACGCGGGCCCTCCCGATCGCGCTCTTTGGCGCGTCGACGGGAGCGGCGGCGGCGCTGATTGCAGCTGCGGATCGTCCGGCGCTGGTGCGGGCGGTCGTGTCGCGTGGCGGGCGCCCAGACCTGGCGGGGGAGGCGCTCCCGCACGTGCACGCCCCCACGCTCCTCGTGATTGGGAGTCGTGACGTTCCGGTGATCGAACTCAACGAGCAGGCGGCGCGCGCCATGACGTGCCCCAGGGAGATTGCCATTGTTGCTGGGGCGACGCACCTCTTCGAGGAGCCGGGGACGCTGGAGGAAGTGCAGGATCTGGCGGCGAAGTTCATCCGCGAGCACGTCGCGGCGGCGGCGGCGGGGGCGACCTAACGAGCATCAGGCACCTGGGCGCGCGCCAATGAGCGCGCGCCAATGAACGCGCGCCAATGTGCGCGCGGTGTCGTTGCAGGGTACCTAACGATGACCGGGACGGTGCCCGTTCGTGACCGGATCGTCAACTGCCGGCGCGCGGGACGTGACGCGGGGTCGGGATCATGTGGCTGCCAGACCGGGCGCACGTGCACCCGGGAGGCACATCCCCCCGATCCCGATACCCTGCATGTCGCCCTCCATTGTCCGCCGCGTCCCGCTGCTTGCGGCCATCGCCACCGTGCTCCTCTCCGTCCCTGCCGCGGCACAGGGGACCGATGCTGCCATCCGCGGCATTGTGACCGATTCGTCAGGCGCACCAGTCACCGGCGCATCAATTGAAGTCCGGAACATCTCGTCGAGCTTCGTCGCCCAGCTCACGACGAGCGCCCAGGGGCGCTATGTCGCCGCGCAGCTCCCGCTTGGCGGCCCCTACCGCGTGACCGCCCGTGCACTCGGCTACCGTGCCGTCGCCCGCGAAGGGCTGACGCTCAACCTCGGGAGCACCGCGACCGCCGACTTCCGCATGGCGCACAGCCCCCTGCAGCTCCAAACCGTGGCCGTGACGAGCGAGCCGGCACGGGTCATCGAGCGCAACGGGGCAGCCACCCGCATCGACGGCACCCAAATCGAACAGCTCCCCAACCAGAATCGCCGCTTCCAGGACCTGGCCAAGCTCTCGCCGCTGGCCGGGAGCGGGACGAGCCTCGGCGGCGCGCGCCCGATGAGCACCGACGTGCGGATCGACGGCGTCGGAGCGCAGATGAACAACACCGGGCAGACATTCGCCGGGCCACTGACGATGACGGTCGAGGCCATCCGCGAGTTCGAGATCGTGACCAACGAGTACGATGTGAGCAAGGGACGGCAGGGGGGTGGACTCATCAATGCCGTCACGAAATCCGGGACCAACGACTACACCGGCTCCGTCTTCACCTACTACCGCGACAAGCGCCTCACCACTGAAGACCTGCGCGGCGTTCCTCCCACCGACTTCAAGGTGAGACAGCAGGGGTTGAGCTTCGGTGGCCCGATCATCAAGGATCGCCTCCACTTCTTCACGGTCTACGACCGGACCGACCAGTCGCTCCCGCTCGAGGTGATGAACGTGCGTGACGCCGCCGACGAGATCGAACTCGGCATCGCCCGCGATTCGCTCGACCGCCTGACGTCGATTCTCGCCAACAAGTACGGACTCGACACCAACCAGAGGCAGCTCGGGGTCTTCTCGCGCGAACCGCTCAGCCAGGCCTTCTTCGGCCGGCTCGACTGGCAGGTGAACGACCGGCACCGCCTCACGCTGCGCAACAACACCACGCTCTATTCCGATCCGCAGGAGATTGGCCCCGACCAGACGCTGCACTATTTCGAGAGCCGAGGGGCGGCAAAGGTCAACAGCTACGGGACGATGGTGTCGCTCCGGTCGGCTTTCCGCCCCACGCTGGTCAACGAGCTCAAGCTGCAAGCGCTCAAGTTCACGCGCCAACGCATTCCGCAGAACGAGCTCCCGCGCGGCTTCGTGCGCATTGCGTCGACGCTCCCCGACAACAGCAGCCGCACGGTGACCGTGCAGTTCGGCGGCAACCGACTGGCGCCCGAGCACTACAACGAGCGGCAGTTCCAGCTGGCGAACACGCTCTACTGGAACCGCGGTGCACACACGATGACAGTGGGAACCGACAACATCATCACGCGCATTGCGCGGTACCTCCCCGTGGAACAGCGCGGGCTCTTCGAGTTCGACAATCTGAAGCAGCTGGAGGCGCTCACGCCGGCGCGCTACAGCCGGCAGGTCCCCCTGCATCCGGGCGGAACGACGGCGGCGTTCACGATCGCCGACCTGTCGGCCTTCCTGCAAGATGAGTGGTCGCCGACGCAGGGGGTGACGGTCTCGGCGGGCGCGCGACTCGATGGCGTCGTTTTCGGCAACGGCGCCGCCTACAATCCACTCGTCGATCAGCGCATTGGCGCGCGCACCGACGTCACGCCGCGCAACTGGATCGTCTCGCCGCGCGCGCAGCTGGTGTGGGACATCGGGTCGCGCGGGCGCGACGTCATTCGCGCCGGCGTCGGGCGCTTCAGCAGCCAGCCGCCGTACAACGTGCAGGTGAATCACATCCTGCAGAGCGGGCTCGAGGCGGTCGACATCATCCAGGTTGGCGCGGCCGCGCCGCGACCCGACTTCCCGGCCTACCGGCAGAACCTCTCGGCCGTCCCCGGCATCCCCAACGGTGTCGATCCGTCGTCCATCCCCGCGTACGTCAACTACATCAGCAAGGACTTTCGCGTCCCGACCACGTGGAAGGCGAGCGCAGGCTATGAGCGGCGCCTTGGTCCCGTGCAGCTGGGGATCTTCGGTTATTACGCGCGCACCGTCGACAACTTCCAGTACTACGATCGCAACATGGTGGAGCAGCCGTACTTCACCATCGAGGGCGGACGTGGCGTCTTCGTTCCGGCCAACAAGATCACCAGCGCCGGACGCACCAACAACGCCGACACGCGGATTCATCAGGATCTCGGGCGCGTGCTCGAACTCGTTGGCGATTCCAAACTCGAGCAGCGGTCGCTCGTCCTGCAGGGGACGTGGACGCTCCCGCGCGCGTCGTCGGTCACGTTCTCGTACACACGCAACTCGAGCAAGGACAACTCGTCGTTCAACTGCTGTATCGCCATCACGTCGACCTTCTCCCACAACACCGGCGACCCGCGG
>DAIESF010000473.1 GCA_027346425.1 Gemmatimonadota bacterium
CCCCCGGGACGGGCGCGAGGGGCGGTGGGTTACTGATATCGTAGTTCCCGTACCGTACGTACCCCCCCATGCTTGCACCCGGATTTGGCGCGGCGGATGCTTTCGCGGCACCGCCCCGTGAGGTCAGGGGCGCCAAACTCGCCGCGCTCGAGGTGCGACCATCACGCCGGCGCTGGCGGAACGGTCCGTAGGACCCGTACAGCGGGATCGTCGCGTTCGCAGAAATGATATGGCGACGAGCGGAATCCACCATCACGGACTCGTACCCGTTAGTGACCCGCCCGCCTTGCTCCTCGACCAGAAGCCAGAGTGTCTCGAAGCTCGAGTTCAAGATGGTCGTGTCTCGAGGGGACCGACTCGGTACGGCGTCGCCTTGGCTGGTCGCGAGCGCGAGGACACGGTAGTAACCGGGTCGCGAGAACCTAACGGTGGACGATACGGATTGCCCTGTCCCGACCGCGAGCGTCCCACGCCACTGCGTGAGCGGTCGTGTCCTTCGCTCCGCGCCTTGTGAGTCTGTGGGATCTTCGTCGAGAATGACGAGCTGCAGCTCAACGTTCCGCGCGGCGCGCTTCGCGAGAACCCGTGCGGTAATCGAGATCGGAGTCCCCGGTCGGAAGGAACCGCTCGCCCGAAGGACAAGCTCCACACGCCGCACGGCAGGAAACTCCGTGGTCATGGCTCGCTCGGTACTCGCCGGACCAGCGAGGGCCAGGGACGAAGGTGGAACGCTGGGCGCTGTGGTCGGCTCGCGATCGCAGCCGGCGAGCACGATCGCTCCTACCCATACCAGTGAGGACAATGAGAACGATATCGAGCGCATCAGAGTGACGGGCGAAGGTGGTCAGCACCGAAGAGAATTGCAGCAAGCCGCACCAGTCGCATAACTCACCTCCAACGATCAGGTGTAGTCCACTCTCGCGGACCCGCTCTCGCGCCGCATCGCCCCGCGATCGCGGTCGGCGCAGTCCGACAATCTGCGCTCCCGCCATGCTTTGCAAGCGTCAACATGCGACAGGGCTGCGACAGGGCTGCGACAGGGCTGCGACACGCACGACGCCTTCTTGGCGCGCGCGGAGCGTCAGTCACACCTTCCGCTGGTGACCGACCGCCTGAGCGCGGTCTACCATGCCATCTCCTGCCTGCAGCACGCGCGCACGCGACATCTGGACAGTGTGAAGCAGCTCCCCCGGTGCGGGAAGCGCCACGCGCTCGTGCCAGCGCTCGAGAGTCCGCCGACTGACCCGCGCTCGATACGCGATAACCTTCACGTTCATCGATGCACCGCCGACTATCGCCCCTCTCCATGCTGCTTGGATGGCAACCGGAAGCCTGTCCAACCCCTCGTGCAGCTGCTGGAGCAGGCTCCATACCGCCGGACCGACGACGGCCGCCGCGGCAACCTCGCGCGCGAGATGAGTCTCATCCACCCCCTCCACCACGAGCGAACACTCGATGCGCCTCAGCATGAGTGCATGCAGCCCCTGAAGTGATGCCGGAGATGCGTCGGCATACAGCACGATCCGCGTCCCCAACACACCGATGGCCGCGACACATTCGGCGACCCCCACCACGAGTTCTTCGTCGCGGATCACGTGGGCGGGGTCGACCACGATCACATTTGCGGCCCCGCCATGAGGGGCCTCGCGAAGCAGTCGCACACGCGGAAAGACCTCGACCCGCAAGTCTTGCGGGCCGATGTCCCCTGTGGGTATTCCCGACACCGACCCTTGAAGCCCGGCGAGCAGTACCTCGCCAATCGCTCGGCCACGCGACTCCTCGGCCACGATGCCAACCCGCAACACGCGCCCCCCCGGCACTCCTCTCATCTCCTCCCCTCCCGCATCTCCGCCGGCCTCAGAGGAAACCTTTCGCCCTCACGAGGCCACAAATGTAGTATTGAGGGAGCACTGTCAAGTGCGGCTCCGGCTCCACGCCCCCGCGTTGTCACGAACCTTGCACTCCCCGTGGACACTCCCGCAGCTACATACGCCCCAATGCGCCTCGCCCCATTGCTGATCCACGGTCGCACCACCCTCCTCGCCTGTGCGCTCGTCGCCACCACTCCCGCCTGCGCCAACCTCCGCGGCGCAGGTACCAGCGACTCGACCGCAGCCGACTCCGCAGCTGCAATGGCCGACACCTCGGCCACGCCGCGCGCAGCGCTCGCCCTCCCGGTCGCCGTCGCCGAGGTCCGTGACGGCGATCTGGTCCTCTCGGTCACCACCACGGGCCAG
>DAIESF010000490.1 GCA_027346425.1 Gemmatimonadota bacterium
CCACCAGGGCCTGCTGCTCGAGGTCGGCAATGGCGAGGCTCACGCCATCAGCGTGCGACGCCAGCAGCGCGGACGGGTGGGTCCGGTCGATCGAGATGGGCATGCGGGGAGGGCGGGCACCGGGGGGAGGCGGTCTTCAAATTGTCGGCGCCGCACCCGAGGACTTGAGCCCTTCTAATGAGTGTCGCCTTCGCACGATCCCAGCGCCGGCGTCCGCGCAAAGGGGAGCGATCGCGCCGAGCACGGGGTACGTTATCACCCGGTCTCCCCGGCCGGCGAGGCATGACCTCGTCGCGCCGCCCCCGATCAGCGTCCCCCGCCCCACGCCCTCCCTCCCCGCCCCATCGCCATGCGACGCCTCCGCCTAACGCCACTGCTCTCCGCGCTCTCCTTCGTCCCGGCCCTCGTCCCCGCCCTCGCCGCCGCCCAGGCCCCGACGCGCACCGACGCCGAGGTCGACCGGCGCGCCAAGGCGATCGAGGCCCAGGTCGTCGCCTGGCGCCGCGACATCCACGAGCACCCCGAACTGGGCAACCGAGAGTTCCGCACCTCGAAGCTCGTCGCCGAGCACCTGCAGAAGCTGGGGATCGAGGTGAAGACCGGCGTGGCGCACACTGGCGTCGTCGGGATCCTGCGCGGCGGCAAGCCGGGGCCGGTCGTCGCCCTGCGTGCCGACATGGACGCCCTCCCGGTGGCCGAGGAGGTCAACCTCCCCTTCAAGTCCACCGTGCGCGCGACGTACAACGGACAGGACGTCGGCGTGATGCACGCCTGCGGCCACGACAACCACGTCGCCATCCTCATGGGAGTCGCCGAAATCCTGTCCGGGATGCGCCAGCAGCTGCAAGGGACGGTGAAGTTCGTCTTCCAGCCCGCCGAGGAAGGAGCCCCCGCCGGCGAACAGGGGGGGGCCGACCTCATGCTCAAGGAGGGGGCCTTCGACAACCCCAAGGTCGACGCCGTGTTCGGGCTCCACGTCTTCCCGTTCGAAGTCGGGAAGGTCGTCTATCGCTCGGGCGGGTTGATGGCGAGCGGTGACACGTATCGCGTCGTGGTCCACGGGCGCCAGACGCACGGCGCCCTCCCGTGGAACGGGATCGACCCGATCACGATCGCCTCGCAGACGATCACCAGCATGCAGTCCATCGTCAGTCGTACCGTCGACCTCACCCTCACCCCGGCAATCCTCACGGTGGGATACATCCGCGGCGGAGTGCGGGTGAACATCATCCCCGACTCGGTGGAGTTCGGCGGGACGATCCGCACCTTCGACGAGGCCACGCGCGACTCGCTCCAGGCGCGCTTCAATCGCATCGTGACCGTGATGGCCACCGCCAATGGCGCCACGGCCGACATCATCTTCGACCGCGGGACCCCGGTGACCTACAACGACCCGGCGCTCACCGAGCAGATGGTCCCGTCGCTCAAGCGCGCGTTAGGCAACTCGCAGGTTGAGGCGGGGCGCCAGACGACGACGTCGGAAGACTTCTCGCTCTTCCAGAAGGCGGCCCCCGGGCTCTTCGTCTTCCTCGGCATCACCCCCAAGGGCGCCGACCCGGCCACCGTGGCCCCGAACCACTCGCCGCGCTTCTTCGCCGACGAGGCGGCGCTCGTCCCGGGGATGAAGGCGCTGTCGACGCTGGCGATCGACTACCTCGCCCTCAACGCCGGCAAGACGAAGATGTAGCCGGCGCTGCACCGCGCCCGGGCAAGGTCACAAGACCTTCTCCGTCGACGATGCCCGGGCCGGGGAGCGCAGCATGGCGATGATGAGCATGATCGCCCCGATCGTCACCCCCATGTCGGCCACGTTGAAGGTCCAGAAACGCCAGTCGCCGAGGCCCACGTCGATGAAGTCGACCACGCCGTGCGCGTGCCGCAGCCGGTCCACCAGATTCCCTATCGCCCCCCCCGACACCAGCCCGAGCGCCGCCGCCTGCCAGATGTCGTCGTGATCGGTGGACTTGAGGCTCCGGATCAGGACGACCAGGACGACCGCCGCCATGATCGCAAATCCCCAGCGGGAGTACTCACCGAGCGACATGCTGAACGCCGCCCCGGGATTGTACGTCAAGGTGAAACGCACGACGTCCCCCACGATCTCGTGGGGGACGTGCATCGGCTGCAATGCCTGTTCGGCGACCCGCTTGGTGACCACGTCGGCGACAACCACCACGCCGCAGAGCGACCAGAACCAGGACCCCTTCTTCGTCACTGTTGGCCGCCTACTTCTTCTCGGTGAGCGCCTTGATCTCCGCCGGGAGTTCCAGCTCCTTGGCGTCGACGGTGTCCCACTCGAAGCCCTGCACGGTGATCACGATCTGCTGCCCCATCTGCTCGACGGTCGTGGTGGTGGCGCGCTTCACGCCCCCCCAATCCTTGTACCCGGCGTAGGTGGTGGTCACCTCGACCTCCCCCATCGGCGTCACCGACTTGGCCTGCGACCAGACGATCGTCCCGTCGGCCAGCGAGAAGCAGTCGAACGACACCTTCCCCGACTTCCAGGTGTGCTTGACCTTGTAGCACTCCTGCCCGCCTAACGTGGTCTTCTCCATCGTCTCGCTGGCAGTGATGGCCGGCGTGATGCGCGAGTAGTTGTCGGGGTTGTTGTCTTCCTTGGCCTGGTCGAGCTGCGGGCCGGTGAGGACCGACGGCCCCTGCATCGGGTTGGTCGCCCATGCCACCGCCCCGTCGAACCCCTGGCGCATCTCTCCCATCCCCGGAATGTCGATCTTCGACGCCATCTGGTTCGGGAAGATCGTCACCACCTCCATGTTCGCGCTCATCCCCATGGCCGGCAGGTCGAAGGCCGCCTTCATGCGCGACGACTTGTGCCCCTTCCACGAGTCGGCATTGGTCTCCTTCGCCCACTTGGCGATCAGATCCTTCGCACTCGGGAGGCCCTGCGCGCCAGCAACCGACGAAGCGACCGGGACAAGGGCAAGCACCGCTAGCGCGCGAGCGCCGCGCAGCACGTAGTTGGACACACTGGACATCCTGGGTCTCCAGAAGTTGGGAGTCGAACGCCCACCGGGCGCACGGGTGAATACTACAGGCCATCTCATGAATGGTCGACGGCTTCTGGCCGGCGCAGGGCGCCGGCGCGCCGGCGTCCATTTATGAGATGGCTTCTAACACGCGCCGGAATGGACCGTCCGTGGCGTATTGTACGTCCGGCCGCCCGCAGAGTTGCAGGACGGCCGTCGAAAACAGGGATGCTGCCTACGGTGATTCCGCGCCTCGAGCGCCGCTCGCTCCCGAACGGCCGTCCTCTCATCAGCGATCGTGCATCCCGCTGCCCGTCGCCGCCGTCGCCGCGCGGGGGTGCTCACCGATCCACGCCAGCGCGGCGAGAAGCGACTCGTCACGCCCCTTGAGGAGCGCCGAGCGCGACAGCGGTACGACGACGTCCGGCGACACGCCGCGCGCCTCGATCCGCCGTCCGTCGGGGGCGGCGAAGTCACCCACCACGTGCTGCATCACGTCACCGTTGGGGAGCGGCGCCAGCATGGCCGGGAGCGCCTGCCCCGCCGTCACCTCCCCGAAAACGCGCGAGCGCCCCAGCGCCTGCATCGCGGCGGCGAAGATCTCGCTCGTGCTCACCGACAACCCGTCCACCAGGATCGCCAGCGACCCGGCGAACGGCGCCAGCTCCCGGCCGAACCGGTCGCTGCGCCGCGGGTTGGTCACGTAGCGCAGCGTCCCTCCGCGCGTGGTCATCGTGCCTAACGACACGGTGGAATCGACGAAATATCCCCCGACGCCCATCACCATCGCCGCCACGCCCCCCACGTTCCCGCGCAGGTCGAGGACGATCCCGCGGCAGCGCCGGAACTCCACCATCGCGTCGTCGAGGCGCGGCACCACCGGGGTCATCCACACGTTGAAGCGCACCACCCCTACGCACCCCGCGCTGTCGGTGAAGCGCTCGGTCTCGAAGTTCACCAGCTGCGGCGGGAGGTGGCCGAACTGGACGACCACGCCGTCGGTGGCGCGGCGCACCAACCGCAT
>DAIESF010000019.1 GCA_027346425.1 Gemmatimonadota bacterium
CGTGACACGAGTTGCACGCCGCTTGAGCATGCGGTGCGTGCGCGAACGAAGCGTCGCTCGATCGCCCGTTCTCGGCCAAGATCGTGAAACGCCGCGACCCCGTCGGCACACCGTGGCATGACTTGCAGTGCTCCGCCTCCACCTTGAACGTATGCGCGCTATGGCACGCGACACAGTCCCCGAGCTTCCCCGCTCGTAGTCCGACGTGCATCCCACTCAAGGTGTCGGCGCGCTCGTGGCACCCTGCCGTTGCGCATCGCTCGGCTGCTGCCGCGCTCGACCGCTGCGAGTGCGGATCGTGACACGACCCGCAGACTGCCTTGTGCGGATCGCGGTCCAGCGAACCGGCGAGCTTCGCCCGCATGGCATGGCACGACAGGCACTGTTCCTTGCGGGGCCAGAGCGCTCGCTCCAAGGAATCGTGGAGTTGGGCGCCGGAGGCGACAAGCGTTCGATTGAAGTCGTGGCACGCAGCGCAGTGTATCGGAAGCGCCTGCATCTTTCCTAGCTTGAACCGCGTCCCCTCGTGGCATCCCACGCTGAGGCACGTCTTCTCTGACGCGACGAACTCGTGAACTTTGGCACCGTGACAGGTGAGGCACGTGACGTTCTTTAGCAGCGTATCCTGCGCGTCGAGATGCCGCCGATGCCCAGCCGAGACGGCGATGCTGCGCCACGGTGTGGGTTCTCCCGTCACGTGGCACGCCACGCAGCGTTCCTTTGAGATCGGCTGGTGAGTCCCGATATCGGTTGGTCGCCGCGTGAACCAGATCGCCAGCTGTCGAGCGCTGGCGTATATCGACTGTCGATGGCAGTCGTGGCATTGCAGCGACCGGTGCTCACTCGTGCCGAAGCGTTGCCACGCGTCACTCATGACATGGCAGCTGATGCAGAAGCCGTTGTCGTGTTGCATGTAGTTCCAGCTGACCGTCGCGACCGAGGCCGCACCAACGACCACACTCGAAGCGCCTGCGACAACACCGACGCGCCACGCGCGATCCTGCCATCGGCTTATCCACCATCTCGCAACATTCGAGCGCCGACGCCATGCGAGCCCGAGCATGACCGTAGTGGCCAGGATGGCAATCGCAGCCGCAGGGATCACGACGCGCGGCGGGAGTCCGAAGAACGCGCGCAGATATATCGCCACGCCGTCCGGCAGGGGTGACGGGCGAACAGCGTCGCCGACACTCGCGAGTCCTGCGGCTACATTGAGAAGCATCACGAGGGCAAGGGGGCGGCGCGGATTGAGACCCGGAAGAGGTCCAGCCGACGGCCGCAACGACGACGGCCGATAGCTGAACCCCGCGACTCGCGACTACGGTGCCGCGTAGCCGGCACTGAAGGCGTCAGGCCCGACCTCACACGGCGAGCGACAATCCTCACAGACTCGCCCGGACATCGCCTGACATCCCGGATCGAGAGTCATATTCCGTGCGTCCCCGGCGATTGTGCTGTCCTCGACAGCGCGAACGACTCCCGACGCTGCCTGTAGTCGGTCTCCCCACAAGCGTAGATGATCTTGCCCTACGCCTCGATGTCGCGCTCCAAGTCTAGGTTTGAGTGCCGCTCATTCCGCACTCATTCGTGACTCTTGCATGCGCTTCACCCGCTCGCTCCCGTATCGTCCCGCGCTCGTAGCCGCGACGTTGTTCCTGCTGGCGATGCCGTATGCCGACATCGGTGCGCAGCGTCCGCCGCGGGACCGGACCGTCTGGCCGCGCGGTCCCGAGCCGGCGCGCATTCAATACGTCGGGGCGCTTGCCTCCGAGCGCGACATCGGCGCCAATATCTCTCGGTTCGCCAAGATTCGCTTCTCCATCACGGGGGAGAAGGCCACGCTCTTGGCCATCCTGAGGCGGCCACACGACATTTTCGTTGATCCGCAGTCGCGATGGTGGGTCACCGACATGGGGCGCCGTCAAATCCTCCGCTTCGATCCCAACAACCGATCGGCGCGCGTGGTAGGAGCGAGCGCCAGCGACGACAGTACGCTCGCGACCCCCCTCGGGCTGACGGGCGACGCTCGCGGCTTTATCTATATCGCCGATGGCATGCGACATCGTGTCGTCGTCCTCAACGCGGCGGGGATTCCGGTGCGCTTCATCGGTGAAGGAGTGCTCCTGAATCCTGTCGATGTCGCACTCGACGAGCTGCGAGGTAGGTTCTACGTCTGCGATTCGTTTCTGCATCAGGTTGTGGTCTTCAACCTGCGGGGAGAGGTGATCGGGCGTCTCGGCCGCAACGTGGCCGGCGTCGAAGCCTTGTCCGAAGCCATACGTCGCATCGACCTCGCGCCCACAACGCACTCGGGCGTGCCGCAACGCGTGGACCTTGCCCACAGCAAACCGCAGCGCGGACCGAAGGACATCGACGACAATCGCGGCTCGGCCAGTGGCGAATTTCGCTATCCATCGTTCATTGCGTTGGCCCCGAACGGGCACCTTTTTGTGAGCGACGTCATGAACTTCCGCATTCAAGAGTTCGACGGGGCTGGCGTCTTCATTCGCAGCATCGGCGAGATCGGCGACGTCCCGGGGACATTCACTCGCCCCAAGGGACTCGCCGTCGATTCCGACGGAAACCTTTTCGTCGCCGATGCCGCCTTCAATAACATCCAGGTCTTCAACAGCAAGGGCGAGCTCCTCATGGCCTTCCCCGATCGCAAGAGCGCGGATGGCCAGCTCGCCCTGCCCGAGGGCGTCTACATCGATGCAAGCGATCGCATTATGGTCGCCGATAGCTTCAACGGGCGGGTGCAGCTCTATCTTCGCCTGCGCCCGTAGCATCCGTACCACCTGGGCGAGGGAGGCGCCCCCGTCGTGAGCGTACCCCGCAGTTTCCTTTCGGCTCTTGGTAAGGTGAACGAACATGAAACGCATCTTCATTTTCCTCGCCGCGGCTGCCGTCAGCGCGCCCATCTCTGCCCAAACGACCGTAGGCTCCGATCACGATCTGCGCGGCAAGATCGGCCAGCAGATCCAGGATTATGGTCAGGTCTGTGCATACTGCCACACACCGCACAAGGCCACGACCAAGAACGTTGCACTCTGGAACCGGGCCCTCACCGGCTTGGGGCCCTACACCATGTACTATCCCACTACGCACGCCGGGCAGAGCGCCACACCTCAACCCGCCTCGCTGGCCTGCCTCTCGTGCCACGACGGAACCGTGGCCCTCGACCTTATCGTCAACAAGCCAAGCGGCAGCGGAAACAGCCTCGGCGGCAAGATGACCGGAAGCTACGTGCTCAGTACCGACCTGAGTGACGATCACCCGATTTCCGTCGACTACCCGAACGCGCCGACGGACTTCAATCCGAGCCCCGTCGGGCCGAAGCTGTATTCGAACAAGGTCGAATGCGCCAGTTGTCACAACCCGCACTCGTCACAATACGGCTCGTTCCTTCGAATGTCGAACACCGGAAGTGCGCTCTGCCTGGCCTGCCACAAGAAGTAGGACGGCAGCCGACACGTGAGCACTGACCATGATGTTTTCACGCGCACTGCGCGAGAACGGGCGACCGATTGCCCGCCCGCTTGCGGCTGTGCTCGTCCTGTTCGTCCTGGCGACGGGAAAGCCGCCGCGGTGCGCGTGGGGACAGTCACCGATACATCGGGTGAGCGGCGGCGGTGAGCTCACATTGGACCTCGACCGCTATCGGTTGGGCATTGCCGATTCGCTCGGATGGCAGCGCGCCAACATTCGAAGCACGCTGCGTATTCCGATCGCCGGTGAATTGCTGCACGAGAATCTCGCGAGGTACACGCTGAACCTCCGTCCGACGGTGCGGTGGTTGCGCAGCGACAGCGGGGGGACCTCGCTATCTCGCGTGTCACGCGAACTCGGCTACGACGGACTAGCACGTTTCCTGAGCATCACGCGGTTTCCGATCGCGGTCCAAGCGTCACGGCTCGCCGGGAGCGCGCAAGGCGACTTCGGCGAGCATCAGGACTTCGACGAACGGTATCGAGGCACCGACTTGACGGTCTTCAACGCGATGCTGCCACTGTCGGTGTCGCTGTCGGAACGGGAGTTTCGGGACAACTGGTATCCGGCGCTTCATCAATCGCCGCTGCTGCGACGCGAACAGTCCAGCGTTGCGCGAGTCGCCGCGCGCAACACCAAGACCAGCGTGCTGCTCGAGCAGTCGAGTTTCGCCGATGTCAGAACCGGCGTGAAACTGCATATCTCGGCCCAGTCATTCTCCCATGTGCTTCGGTGGGGCAACGCAAGCTACCTGACGTCGACCGGCAACTGGAACGAGTTCTCCGGGCCCTCGGGATACCGCCGGCAGAACTGGTCACAACGCGCACGCATACAGCACGCGAAGTCGGTCTTCTCTAACACCTCCTACCTCCTCTACTCCCTCGGGTCTGAACGCGTCACCAACCGCGGGCGAGCTGAATCGACTCACTTGTTGGTGCAAGCCAACCGATCATTCCAGTTCGGTCTACGCGCCAGCCGCTCGGTCGTGGACTTCGGAGCGGGGAACGCGAGCATGGTGTCCGTCGGACCGACGATCGCCTTCGAGCGCTCAATAGGACGCTACCTACGGCTCATGGGGAACGCTGCCGTGTACCGCGACTGGCATCAGCGGCACCTTACGGATCGCACCGCTTACATCATCGACGAACCGCACATGATCGACTCGAGCCGTCGCATCCTGCTGCGTCGCGCCTCGGTTGACATCAGTTCGTTCGAGTTGCTCGGCGCCAACCGCGCCACGCGATATTCGCGTGGCGCGGACTACCAACTGTTCGTCACGGACGCCGCTACAGAGGTGATTATCATCCCCGGCGCGCGCATTTCCGTCGGAGATACCGTTCGGCTCACGTATGCATTCTTGCTCCCGGCGCGACAGCCCGCAGCGGGCGTATCCGCCGACTACGGCGCCTCAATTGTGTCTGGCCCACTCATCCTGTATCATCGCCGGACCAAGCTCGGTGCGCAATCGCCGGCGGCCGTCGACTTCCTTGGCGCGTCGAGCGACGAGAATTCGACCGGGGTGAGTCTGTCGTGGCAACGACAGATGCTGCGCGTCGACCTGTCGGCAGAAGAACGCCGTCGTCAGGCGAGTGGGGTGACCTACTGGGCGCAAGAGGAGCGCGGAAGCATCGCGGCAAGGGTTTCCAACAGCACTCAGGCACTCCTCGCCGTCTCACTCAACAAGTCCACGGCGGGACGCTTTCGGGCCGACGCGGCCTCCCTGACGGGAGGGGTGACTTGGTGGGCGTTCCCTTCGCTTCGATTCAACGCGGAGCTGCGCGGGTGGTCGTGGCGCCCCAGCGATGCGAGCAGCGAAAGCCTGCTCGGTGGGTCTATCGGCGCGGAAACCCACGTGGGCCTAACCGACATGGCACTTCGAATCGAGGTCTTTGCACGCGATTTTGGAGGTGTGCCTGGCCGCGAGAGCCGTGTGGTCACCCGCGTCGTCAGGCGCTACTGAGATGCGTCGTGTTGCGTGCCTCGCCATGCTTGTAGTCGGACCTCTCGCCTCACCGCGCGAGGGACGCGCCCAGGCGATGTCGATGGGCCACTCGCTCGGTTGCGACCTCTGTCACCAGGGTCACGTCCCTCGCATCTCGCATGCCGGGCGTCTCGTAATGGCCACTCGCACTGCAACGAGTGGACCGACGCTTGTCGCGCCACCTGGCATGACGGCGCTCGCCAAGAGCTGCCTTCGCTGCCACTACTCCACCGCAACACGTACCGCTGAGATGACCGCGGCCCAGTTGGCCGCGACCGGAGGAGTGAGTCTGGGCAAGTACGTCGGAGGGACGCTCTTCACCAGCCACCCGATGGGTGCGAACGGACAGCCTCAGTGCGCGAACTGTCATGAAGTGCATCGCGCCGGCCTGCTCCTGCCGCAGGGGATGCAGCAGCGAACCATGTGCACCTCGTGTCACACCGACCAAAGCAACCACCCGGATGCGCAACACCTGACCGTGGCCTGCTCGACCTGTCACACGATTCACACGACCAACTTCGGGACCCGCATTGCCGGACCCGTCATCGTCGGTCGAGCACGGGAACGGGTCGTTCCACTGTCGACGATGGTGAATGATGCGACGGGTCGTCCTGCTCCCCCAGGCCAAGCACACGTGGCGTCTCTGGGACGCGACGACATCGATCGCCGGTGCATCGCGTGCCACGCGGACAGGGCTCGTGCCGACCGTACTGCATTCGCGTCGGCCGTGCAGATCGACCTCTCGCACATTCAGCGCGGATCTTGCACTCGCTGCCACCGCGCGCGTTGGAGATAGTAAAGTCCAGTTCGCCTGGGCCTCGTTCGCCTTCGACGCATCGAAGTAGCGCCTTTGGCCGGTGCGGCAGCTCGAGCGCACAAGCACGTCGCCAATCCACCGCGGGTGTCGGCCAAGCCGAGACGGCGAGGTTCGAAGGTTCGCGGGCAGCGCTGCCGCGAGGGACGTGGTGCGTGGTGGGGACGCGCGCCGTACCGAGGGGCCCCGGCAGCTGCCGGGGCCCCTCGGTGTAGTGCGAACGACGGCTTACTGGACCGACGCGGTCGTCGCTTCGCCGCCCTTCGTCTCGATGACGAAGACGACGCGGCGATTGGCCTGGGCCCCCGGCTGGTCGCGCTCGGCGCCTTCGACAACCGGGCGCGTCTCACCCATGCCGACCGTGCGCATGGTGACACCCTGCACCCCGGCCTGCGTCAGGTACGCAGCGACCGACTCGGCGCGGCGCTTCGAGAGCTCCTTGTTGTAGCTGACGGAGCCCGCCGGATCGGCGAAGCCCTCAACCGTGAGGAGCGTCCCGCCATAGTACTTGTTGACGACCGACACGAAGCGATCGAGCGACGGGCGATCTTCGTCACGCACGCTGGCGTCGTCATAGGCGAAGGTTACCGGGAAGGCAAACTTCATCCCATTCTCCATCGCCGTGATCTTCGCGCCGAACTCGGTGCGCAGCGCCGTCAGGTCGCGACGGAGCGCCGCGACGTCGGTCTTGAGCGTGGCGACTTCGCCCTTCACCGCCGTGATGTCGCCGGACAGGGCGCTGTCACCCTGGGCGCGGGCCACGCGCTCAGTCGAAAGGCCGGTTTCGATGGTGTTGCGGACGTACCCCTTGGTGGCGCAGGCGCTCAGGGCCACCGCCGCGAGTGCGGTCGCGGCCAGCTTCGACATACCGTTCATGATGAACTCCTCAGGTAGGCTGAGTTTCGGTTGGTTGTGCCGTGCGCCCCGTCAGGTGGGCTGTCCGCAGGGGAGCGTTCGGTCACGGGAGGAACATAGTGGCGGCAGGGATTTCCGCGTGTGACCGCTATCACACCCTAACCAACGAATAATCCAGCGCAGTAAGGGGACTGCGATGTGATGGCGGTCACACCCGTACAGACCCTTGGTTCACCTTGCCGGAGCGCCGCCCGGCATCTGGGGCTTCCACAGCCACTCGCCGCCGTCCACGACCAGGATGGCGCCCGTGACCCACGACGCCCCGCTGGAGGCGAGGAAGGCGACCGCGTTGGCCACGTCCTCGGGGGTTCCCCAGCGCCCGAGCGGGATCGTCTGCTTCGCGTAGTCGCCCATCGCCCGCTCGACGGCAAAAACGTCCGCCGCCCCGCTCCCTGATGGCGGGGTGAAGGCCTTTCGTACCCCTTCGGTAGGGATCGGTCCGGGGGCGATCGCGTTGACGCGGATCCCGTGCGGGGCCCACTCCACGGCGAGCGTGCGGGTAAGCGCGTCGATTCCGGCCTTGGCCGCGGTCGCGTGGGCCATCATCGGCCATCCGCGGTAGTGCAGCGTCATCGAGATGTTGACGACGTTCCCCCCGCCCTGCCGTTGCATGACGGGAAAGACCGCCTGCGTGCAGTAGAAGGTGCCGAACAGGTCGATCTCGAGGACCGAGCGCCAGGCATTGGCCGACATCGTCTCCGACGGGACGTAGAAGTTGCCGGCGGCGTTGTTCACGAGAAGGTCGATGCGACCGTGCGTCGCCGCGACCGACTCGACGCCCCCCTTCACCGCCTCGGGATCGCGCACGTCGAGCGTGACCGGGTGGACGTCGCCGCCGGCGGCGCGCAGGCGCGCCGCCGCGTCCTCGAGCCGCGCCGCGTTGCGGCTGGCGATGACGACGGTCGCGCCTAACGACGAGAGGAGGGCGCTGACACCGAAGCCGATCCCGCTCCCGCCCCCGGTGACGAGGGCCACCTGGCCGGCATAGAGGTCGGGACGGAACGGAGAGGGCGTGGACATGGGGACGGGGGGCAGGAGAGGGGAGACTTCAGACGGGAGAACGATGACAGGGGCAATGCGATGGTACGGCCCCTTGGCACCGCAGGAGTTATTCGTCGATTGGGGGGGGCCCCCCGTCCAGCGCCAGCGCCAGCTGCTTCACGCAGAACGACCGCCGATGGTGCGGCGTCGCCCCCAGGGTGTCCAGCGCCACGATGTGCGCCGGCGTTCCATACCCGCTGTTCTGTTCCCACGCGTACCCGGGATACCGCGCCCCCAGCCGCCGCATCAGCCGGTCGCGCGTCACCTTGGCCACGATCGACGCACACGCCACTGCATAGCACTTCCCGTCGCCCCCAACCACCGCGGTGTGGCTCACGCCCAGCGTCCGAATCGGGCGACCATCGACAATCACATGGTCCGGCGCCCGGCCCAGCCGGGCCAGCGCCCGCCGCATGGCCAGCGTCGTCGCGTGATAGATGTTGAAGCGGTCCACCTCGCGTGCCGAGGCGGCTCCCAAGCCCACGGCGACGGCCCGCTCCCGGATCCGCGTGGCCAGAAGCTCCCGGGCGTCGGGCGGGAGTCGCTTGGAGTCGTCGACCCCGGCGATGGCGCGGGCGTGCGCAGGCATGATCACCGCGCATGCGACAACGGGGCCCGCGAGAGGGCCCCGTCCAACTTCGTCGATTCCAGCGATCAGCTCGCCGTAGGTCTCACGGGCGTCGCGCTCGATGCGCGACCAGCGGGGCGAACGCCGGCTTGGCACGCGCCCCGCCCTGCGATACTACGCCCTGGCGGGAGCTTCGGCCCCGGGGACGCGCGTCTTCTTCTCCTTGATGCGCGTCGCCTTCCCGGACAGTTGGCGCAGGTAGTACAGCTTGGCGCGACGCACGCGCCCGCGACGCACGACCGTGATCTCGGCCAACATCGGCGAGTGCACCGGGAAGATGCGCTCGACCCCGACACCGTTCGACACCTTGCGCACCGTGAAGGTCGCACTCACGCCGCTACCGCGACGGGCGATGCAGACCCCCTCGAACGCCTGCAGGCGCTCCTTGTCGCCTTCCTTGACGCGAACGTTGACGCGAACGGTATCGCCGGCACGGAACGGCGGCACTTCGCGGAGCCACTCTTTCTGGGTTTCGATGAACGGATGCATATGACGCTCGGGTCGGTCAGGCTGGGCCCGGTCCGGGATTATTTTCGGGAGACTCGTAACGTAAGCAGCCGATTGGCCTTCCGCTACCCTTTCCCCGCCCGTTTTCCGTCGCCTTACTCGACGCTTCCGCGAATGGCGCCGGCCCGGGGCGAGGCGGGGGTGTGGACGCTCACCGAAAAGCCGTGGGGATGCTCCCGCAGCTCGTCGGCCAGCGCGTCGGCCGAGGACTCGCGCGAGACGGAGATCGTCCCCCGCAGCTGGATGTACGGACCGCGCAGTGTCACGTCAGCGAAGAGAGTCGCCAGGATCTCCCCCCCTTCGCTCGCCCCCCCGCGACGCAGGAAGGCGCTGGTGAAGGTCTCACCGCGCGGATTGTAGATGGTGGCCAGGTACTCAAACGAGTCGTCGTCGTTGACCACGATCCGCACCGTCCCCCACGCCACCGATCCGCGCGGCTCCGGCGCCACCGACGGGAGCTTCTCCTCCGACGTGAGTCGGGCGGTGAAGACGCTCCGCACGCGCGACGGGGAATACGTCCCCAGCGCCGGCGCCGATCGCGACACGTTCACCTGCGTCGCGATCGCGGCACATCCCGCGCATGGGCACAGGGCGAGGACCGCGAGGAGGATCGATCGAATCACGATCGTAGGGTACGGGAGATTGGCTCAGGCCGCCGGAGTATGCATCACAAACGGAACGTCGTAAAGCAGCGATCGTGCGTGTGATTCTACTCGTTTCCCCGACCCCGTGTTTCGTCCACGCGCTTTTTCGTCAGGCGCTCCCCTTCGCCCTGGCGCCAGCGGGCGATCTCGGCGTGGTTCCCCGAGAGCAGGACTTCTGGCACCGACAGGCCGCGAAAATCGGGAGGGCGGGTGTAGCTCGGGGCGCTGATCCCGCGGTCGTCATAGAACGAGTCGGTGCGCGCGCTCTCGTGGTCCGACATCGCCCCCGGGAGGAGTCGCACCACCGCGTCGACGATCGCAAGGGCGGCCGGCTCCCCCCCGCTCAGGACGAAGTCGCCCAGCGAGAGCTCCTCTGTCGCCAGGAGATCGGCGACACGCTGGTCGACGTCCTTGTAGTGCCCGCACAGGAGGGTAAGCTCCTGGCCCGCGGCGAAGCGCATCGCGTCGCGCTGCTCGAAGACGCGCCCCCGTGGCGAGAGGAGGACGATCGGTGCCGTCGCGCCTAACGATTCCACGGCCTCGAAGAAGGGACCCGGCTTCATGACCATCCCCGCCCCGCCGCCATACGGATAGTCGTCCACGGTGCGATGGCGATCGTGCGTGAAGTCGCGCAGGTCGACCACGCGATACGCCACGCTCCCCGCCGCCGCCGCCTTCGCCGGGATCGAGAGCCCCAAGGGGACGTGAAAGAACTCGGGGAAGATGGTGACGATGTTCACGCGCAGCGGCCCTTCCCGCGGCGTCATTCGAACAATCCCTCCGGCGGGTCCACGACGAGGATCCCCGCCTCGACATTCACCTCGGCGATGAACTCCTCGCGATACGGCATCAGCACCGTGCCGCCGTCGCGCCGGATCTCGAGGAGAAGGCCGTGCGGGAGCTCGAAGAAGGCACTGACCGTTCCGATCGGCGAGCCGTCCACGCGCTGCACGGCGAGCCCTATCAGGTCATGCAGGTAGACCTCGTCCTCGCCGGGCGGTTCGAGTTCGTCGACGGGAACGAGGAGGTAGCGCTCGCGCCAGCAATCGGCCTCGTTCCGGTCGGTGATCTCGTCGAAGGTGACGAGGAGCCCGTCCTTGAACGGGCGCGCCTCCTCGACGTGCAGTGTGGCGGCATTCGGTGCGACGTCGCCAGCCGTGGTGCCGGCGAAAAGACGCGCGCCGGGCGCGAAGATCGCGTCCGGCGCGTCGGTCAAGACTTCCAGGAACAGTTCACCGCGCACCCCGTGGGCACGACGCACACGACCAACGATGGCGTGCGACGCCCCCCCGTGCGGCGACGAGGTCACGAGCGGTTACTCGGCGTCCTTCGCGCTCTCGGTGAGCGGCACCGCCGCCGCCTGCAGCTTGGCGGCGAGGCGCGTCTCGTGACGGGCCTTGAGGATCCCCGCGCGTCGCAGGATCGAGCGAACGGTGTCGCTCGGCTGGGCGCCGACGTTGAGCCAGTAGTTGGCGCGATCCTGCTTCAGCTCGACCGCCCCTTCGGTCTTGCGGGGCTGGTACGTGCCGATGATCTCGATGAACCGCCCCTCGCGCGGCGAGGTGGACTCGGCCACGACGATGCGGTACATCGGGTTCTTCTTGCGACCTTCACGACGGAGACGAATGCGAACCATTTGACTAACTCCTCCATGCAACTGTGCGTTACTACCGGCCCAAGCTCCTCGCGTCTCTCGGCATTTCCGGAGCGCGCTCGGGGTCCTGCTACCGCCCGAACATGCCGGGAGGCATTCCGGGCATTCCCATCCGGCCGCCACCGGCGGCCTTTTTCATCATCTTCTGCATGTCGCGGAACTGCTCGAGCAGGCGGTTGACCTCGCTGATCGGGCGCCCGCTTCCCTTGGCGATGCGCGAGCGGCGCGACCCGTTGATCAGGTTCGGCGTCTTGCGCTCCTCCTTCGTCATGGAGAGGACGATGGCCTCGACATGCTTCAGGCGCTTGGGGTCCATGTTGGCGTTCTTGAGCATCTTGCTGTTCACGCCGGGGAGCATCTTGAGGATGCTCTCCATGGGGCCGAGCTTCTGCATCTGCTTCATGGCCGTGAGGAAGTCCTCGAGGTCGAGCCCTTCCTTGCGAACCTTCTTCTCGAGCTTCTTGGCCTCGGCGACGTCGAACGCCTCCTGTGCCTTCTCGACGAGCGAGACCACGTCGCCCATCTGCAGGATGCGCCCGGCCATGCGCTCGGGGTGGAACTCCTCGAGCGCGTCGGGCTTCTCGCCGACACCGATGTACTTGATCGGCGTCTTCGTGACGCCGTAGATGGACAGGGCGGCGCCGCCGCGGGCGTCGCCGTCCATCTTGGTCAGGATCACGCCGGTGACGCCGAGCGCCTTGTTGAAGCCCTCGGCGATGCGCACCGCGTCCTGGCCGGTCATGCCGTCGGCGACGAAGAGGATCTCGTCGGGGTGGACCGCCTCCTTGAGGCGGACCAGCTCCTGCATCATGTCCTCGTCGATCTGCAGGCGGCCGGCGGTGTCGAGGATGACGACGCGGTCGCGGGCGCGCTTCCCCTCCTCGATGCCGGCCCGGGCAATCTTCACCACGTCCTTCGTGGTGCGATCGGCGTAAACCGGAACCTCGAGCGAGGCGCCTAATGTCTCGAGCTGGTCGATGGCGGCCGGTCGGTAGACGTCGGCCGCCACCAGGCGCGTCGGGCGCCCCTCACCCTTGAGCCGGCGGGCGAGCTTGGCCGCCGACGTCGTCTTCCCCGACCCCTGCAGGCCGACCATCATCACGATCGTCGGCGGGACGGAGCTGAGCTTGAGCGGCTCGCGGCGCTCGCCCAGCATGGTGGTGAGCTCGTCGTAGACGATCTTCACCAGCTGCTGCGCCGGCTGCACGGTCTTGAGCTGGGTGACGCCGACCGCCTTCTTCTCCACGCGCTCGAGGAACTCGCGCGTGAGCTGGAAGTTGACGTCGGCCTCGAGCAGCACGCGCCGCACCTCCCGCAGCCCTTCCTTGATGTCCGATTCGTTCAGGACACCGCGGCCGCGGAGTTTGGCGAAGACGCCGGAGATTTTGTCTGAGAGCTCGTCGAACATAGAGCCAAGAACGCTAGCTAAGTGGCTCTGGAAAAACAACCTAGGGCGGGCGATCGGGCCGTCGCCACCGCATCGCGTCCGGACGAGCGCTCCCACGGACCCGCCGCCGAGGCACCGGCTGCCAGGAGACCCACCAAGGGCTTGCGAGCGGATGTGGATGAAGATGAGGAGACCGTATGGAGGTCGACCCGCCCGCGGCGATCGCACACTCCCGCAGCCGAGTTCGCCAGACGACCCGTTCGGAGAGTCGAGTGGGCGGTCGTCGGTCCGAGCGCGATGACGAACGGAACGCTTGCACCTGATGCATCAAGGGCGAGCGCTCGCTGCGAGACGGCGGCACCGCGTCTTGCGAGTGACGACTCCGACCAGCAGATTCGCGTTGCCTTTCGATCGGTCCGTGGGTGGCGACTAAACAAGGGGAGGGAAAACGACCATGAGAAGAAAGCTCGCGTCACTGCCGTGGGTTCTGCTGATGCTCAGCACATCGGCCTGCTTCCACCAGGTGGTCCAGACCGGACTCGCGGCTGGTCCGACCGTAGTGACCAAGGGGTGGGTGTCGACCTGGATGTGGGGGTTGGTGCCGGCGAAGCCCATCGACGTGCGATCCGAGTGCCCGAGCGGCGTGGCAACCATCGCGACTCAACAGACCTTCGGCAACGGATTCCTGTCAATGCTGACGCTAGGGATCTGGGCCCCGCAGTCCGTTACCGTGACCTGCGCTGGAGGCCGCGCCGAGCTCCCGGCGGGCACGCGAGTATTCGTCGCGGCGCCGGAAGCCAACGCAGAAGCAGAGGAAGCAGTCATGCGCGAAGCGATCGCATGGTCGATCGCGGAGCACCGCATCGTCGCCGTCGCCTACTGAGCTCCCCCCTCACTCGAGATGCCAAGATGACGAGACGAATCTCTCTCCTCGTGATGGTACTGGTGGTCACCGGATGCTATCGCATCACGGTCAATACGGGCGCGCCGGCGTCCGCAACGCAAATCGACAAGCCGTGGGCGATGTCGTTCGTCTTCGGCCTGGTTCCGCCGCCTGAAATCGACGCCAAGGCGACCTGTCCTCAGGGAGTCGCGACGGTGGTGACCGAGCGCAGCTTTCTGAACGGACTCGTGGGAGCCCTCTCCAGCAGTCTGGTGACGCCCATGCACGCCACGGTCACCTGCGCCTCGGGACCGCGCCGGTAGCTGGTTACCGCTTGGGGTGATG
>DAIESF010000023.1 GCA_027346425.1 Gemmatimonadota bacterium
CTGGCGCGCGAGGCCGATGGCGACGCGCGCCGGGCGCTGAACGTCCTCGAGGCCGCGGCGGCGCACGCGGGGACCGGCGGCACGTTGACCATCGACGGGCTGCGCGAGGCGATGCAGTTGCGCGTGGCCCGGTACGACAAGTCGGGCGAGGAGCACTACAACCTCATCTCGGCCTATCACAAGGCGCTGCGCGGGAGCGATCCGCAGGGGGCCCTGTACTGGTTGGCGCGGATGATCAGCGGGGGCGAGGACCCGATGTACATCGCCCGTCGCACGATCCGCTTCGCGGCAGAGGACGTGGGGCTCGACGACCCGCAGGCGCTCACGATCGCGCTGGCGGCGCGCGACACGTATCACATCCTCGGCTCGCCCGAGGGCGATCTCGCGCTGGCCGAAGCGGCGGTGTACCTGGCGACCGCCCCCAAGTCGAATCGCGTGTACCAGGCGTGGGGGGCCGCCCTCGAGCTGGCGCGCACGCATCCCGCCGAGCCGGTCCCGTTGCACATCCGCAATGCCCCCACCCACCTGATGAAGGAACTGGGGTATGGGAAGGGGTACCAGTACGCGCACGCCGTGCCCGAAGCGTATACGCCGCAGGAGTACCTGCCGGACGCCCTGCGTGACGCGGTATTGTACGAGCCCGGCGCGTTCGGGTTCGAAAAGGACATCACCAAACGCATGCAGTGGTGGGCAGACCTCAAGCGCCGAATGGGGAGCGCCGGCGATGCCGGCGCCGCCCCGACGGAGGAATGACATGAGAATCACGTGGTCGGCGGCAATGGCCGGAGCGGCGCTGGTCGTCACGGGCGCCTGTGCATCGTTAGGTCTCGGGAGCTTCAAGGACCCGGTGGTGACGTTCAAGGACGCGCGCATCACCGGGCTGGGCGTCACTGGCGGGGCGATCGAGATCGTGCTGGACGTGTACAACCCCAACCGGTTCCGCCTCGAGGGGACGCGACTCACCTACCGGGTCCTGGTCGACTCCACCGAGTTCGGCAATGGGGAGTACACGACGAAGTTCGGCGTGGACGAGAAGTCCAACAGCGAAGTGCGCCTCCCGCTCAGCTTCACGTACAAGGGAGTGGGGGCGGCGGGACGGGCGCTCACGCAGACGGGAACGGTCGAGTATCGCGTGATCGGCGACTTTACCGTCAGCACCCCGCTCGGCAACTTCACCCGGCCCTACGACCAGAAGGGGCGATTCTCGACACTGCAGGGAGGCGCCCGCGATTAGGACGGGCCGCCACCGCGCGATCGCGACGCCCCGGGAGGCAGTCTCCCGGGGTGTCGGCGTATTCGCCCTTGTGCGTGGCATCGCCCACCCCCGAGCTTCCATCGGGCGCCGGATGACCACCGGCTGCCGAAGGCGCACCGACGCCGTTCACCCTCTCCTGCACCTTCCATCAGTCGCGAACCCATCTCACTGACCGCGCCCATCGAGCGCGCGATCCTCGTTGGCGCCCCTCGCAAGGGGAGCGCTGCGCGGCATCACGTCGATGAACACCTCGAGGAACTCGAGCGCCTGGCCGACACGGCCGGTGCGCAGGTCGTCGGGACACTGACCCAGCAGCTCGATCGCCCACACCCGGGCACCTACCTCGGCAAGGGGAAGATCGAGGAGCTGAAGGAGCGCGTGGCCGAGCTGGATGCGACGCTCGTCATCTTCGACGACGAACTGTCGCCGGCGCAGGGGAAGAACATCGAGGATCTGGTCGGCAAGCGGGTCATGGATCGCGCCGAGCTGATCCTCGACATCTTCGCCACGCGGGCGCGCACGCGTGAAGCCAAGATGCAGGTCGAGCTGGCGCAGCTCAACTACATGCTCCCCCGCCTCACTCGCATGTGGACGCACCTCGAGAAGTTCCGCGGCGGCATCGGGATGCGCGGGCCGGGCGAGACGCAGCTCGAGACCGACCGCCGGCTCATCGGGCACCACATCCGCGTGCTCAAGGAGCGGCTGGCGGAGGTGCAGCGGACTCGCGAGGTGCAACGGCACGGTCGGCGCGGTGAGTTCCGCGCCGCGCTCGTCGGCTACACCAACGCCGGTAAGTCGTCCATCCTGCGCGCCATGTCGGGGAGCGACGACATTTTCGTCGAGGACCGCCGGTTCGCGACGCTCGACCCCTTGTCGCGGGAGGTCGCTGTCGGGGACGGACAGACGGTCGTCCTGACCGACACGGTCGGCTTCATTCGCAAGCTGCCGCACCACCTGATCGCCTCGTTCCGCGCCACGCTCGAGGAGTTGCACGAGGCCGACCTCCTCCTGCACGTGATCGACGCCTCGCACCCGTCGTGGGAGGAGCAACGCGTGGTCGTGGACGAGGTGATTGCGGAACTCGGAGCGCGCGACACGCCCATGGTGTACGTCTTCAACAAGCGCGACGCCCTCTCGCCCGGCGAGCTGGACGGGCTGGGGACGCGCGTGGCCAATCTCTTCCCGAACTCGGTCCTGGTCTCGTCGGTGACCCCCGGCGGGCTCGACCCCCTGCGCGAGGACCTGCTGCGTCACGTGCGGCGCTTCAAGCCGGTGATCGAGCTGAGGCTCGGGCATGGTGAGGGGCGGCTGCTGGCCGAGCTGCATCGGATCGGCGAGGTGGTCGCCCAGCGCCATACCGACGAGGCGAC
>DAIESF010000038.1 GCA_027346425.1 Gemmatimonadota bacterium
CGCCTGGCGCGCATCGGTCGGGACGATCAGGCGGAACGGTCCCTCGGAGGCCGGAATCGCCCCGGTATTGGTCTCGTACGCGAGCCAGACCTTCGAGGGTCCGAGCTTGGGATCCACCTCCGCCACCGTGAAGGCGACGCGGTAGTTGTCGCTAGCCTCGGCGACGATGGTCCATGCATTGCGCCCCACGCGCAGCGAATCGAGGGGGAGCCCGGCCGCTTCCATGACCGAGGCAAGGGTAGCGGCACGATAGAGCGTTGGTTCGCCGTGGTGGGGGACGAGGCGTATGGTGTCGCTGGGGAGCGCGCGCAGCTTCGTCAGCGAGAGCGTGACGGTCCGCTCGCCGGGAAGCTGGAGTTCGAGCGCCTGCTGCTGGGCCGGGAGCGCCGCCGCACAGGTCGCGAGCGCGAGAAGGTGCAGAGAGAGTCGTCGCATATGACACGGGAACTACTCGCTGCGATGCGGGGGCGCAATCACCCGCACCGCGCGGTCACCACCAGGTGGAGCGCCGGTAGTCCCGATACGCATCGCCGAAGGCTTGCTCGAGCACCAGCGATTCCCGGCGCGCGACCCGCGCCTGGTTGGCGATCAAGGCGCCCCACGCCAGCAGGAGCCATGGCTGGCGCAGGGCGATGATCAGGCCAAAGAGTGCGAGGTCGAGGAAGACGTACAACGGGTGTGGAATCTTCGCGTACAGGCCATGGGTCACGAGTGACTTGGCCTGCGGCGTAAGAGAGAACGCGCTGCCGAGCTGCCGGCGCGCGATCACCATCAATGGGACTGCCACGCCGATGATCGCCCCGCCCGTGAGCAGCGCCTCGCGACTCGATTCGGCGCGAATCAGGAAAACGGCGGCGACAGCGAGAAGCACTACGACGATGCTGAGCACAGCGGTTCGCATTGGCGTCCTCCGTCGACCGGGGCAGTGGTCGTGCGTGAGCGACGTGATCGACGGTCGCGTACCACCGGGGGTGAAGGCTAGCGCCCTTGCCCCCCGATGGCGGTTCCTGCTGCAGCGGGTGCCTTGTCCATGGCATAGGCCCCCGTGCGATACAAACGGTCGGCGGTGTGGAAGTAGGCGATCGCATCTTCCACCAGCGCGCGCCCGGCCGAATCGGGTGTCTCGACGCGGCGCAGGCGCTTGGCGGGGCGATCGTACTCGTACACCTCGGTCGCCCCCTTCAACCCCAGCACGGCAATGCGATTACCGCGCATGAGGGCGATGTTCGAATTGTGGGTCATCAGGGCCCGCCCCTGCTCGGGGGGGATGGTGAAGACGTCGTGCCCGAACCACTTGCTCTCGTACGACATCCCCAGGCGCGCCATGATCGTCGACGGGATGTCGAGCGACGAGGCAAGCGTCTGGATGCGTTGGCCGGCGGGGATGAAGCCGGGGGCGTAGAAGAGGATCGGGACTTCGTAGCTGGGGAGCGGGATCTCCGAGGCGCCATAGACGCGCGCTCCGTGGTCGCCCATCAGGACGAAGAGCGTGCTGTCGAACCACGGATGTTCCTTCGCCATCCGCACGAAGCGACCGAGCGCCCAGTCGGCGTACATGACGGCGTTGGTGCGCTTGCGGGCGTTAGGGTCGGCCGCGATGCGCCCGGAGGGAAACGAGTAGGGCTTGTGGTTGGAGACGGAGAGGACGAGCGAATAGAACGGGCGTCCGGTGGCGTGCAGCGAGTCGTACGTGGCCAGCGCCTTGTCGAAGATGTACTCGTCGGCGACCCCCCAGGCGTTCGAGAAGGCGTCCTTCGGGTAGTCCTTCTGCTCGACGATGAGCTGCATGCCGTTGTTGCGCATGTAGGAGCCCATGCCGTCGAACAAGGCGCGTCCGCCGTAGATGAACGACGTGGAATACCCGCGCTCCGCGAGCACGGCGGGGAGGGTGAACAGGTCCTGCGACGCCGGGCGCCTGACGATCGAGACGCCCGGGAGCGGCGGGAGCGCCGAAGTGGTCGCCTCGAGGGCGCGGATGGTACGGTTGCCGGTGGAGTAGGCGTTCGCGAGAACGGTTCCTTCGGCGATGAGGGAATCGAAGCGCGGGGTGAGGACCGTGTCGCCGCGCGGGTGCAGCGACGCCAGGAAGATGGAGCCGAGGCTCTCCTCGAGGACGACGACGACGTTGCGTCGGGAGGCCGGCCCGCTGGCTGTGATGGCGCGCTCGGTCGGGCGCTCCGGGGACCAACTGTCGCGCGCGGCGTTGGGTTCGGCGAGGAGGGCGCGCAGTCGCGTGGCCTCCTCAGCCGGCGCGCGCGTGGCGTACAGTCCCTCGTATGGCGCGTCCTGTCCGAGGAAGGCGAGCCAGAATGTGTAGTAGCCGTTGAGGGCAATCTCGTTGAGGGCGCGGTCGTCGGAGACGCGCGCCATCTCCGGCGAGATGCCGACGGTCATGGCGCCTAACGTGATGCCGTAGAGCCCGACGGTGGCGAGGCGGGCCGGGGCCGGCGTGGCGGCGGCAAGCGCCCGCGCCACACGGTGCCGAGCGAGCCAGAGGCCGAGCGCCCCCAAGACGCCGACGGCGAGGAGGATGGCCGGGAGGGGGTAGCTCTCCCACAAGTTGGTGACCACCTCGGTCGGGTAGATCAGGTAGTCGACGGCGACGAAGTTGAAGCGCCCGTTGAACTCGTCGAAGAAGAGGAGTTCGGCGGCGACGACGAAGGCGGAGAGGGCGAACAGGGAGAAGAGCCACCCCTTCATCCAGCCGCGGACAGCCCGCCACTGGAACCAGCGGTCGGGGAGGAGGGCGAGGACGACGACGAGGGGGGCCGCCAGCCACATCGAGGCGAGGAGGTCGAAGGCCATCCCGACCAGAACCGCCTTGACGACGGCCAAGGCGCCCGCGTCGAGCTCGCGCCAGGCGTAGGCGAGCAGGGCGACGCGGGTGACGAAGGCGACCGCGAGGAGGACGGCGACGAGGAGCGCGGCGAGCGCGAATCGCCCGATGACGGGGCGCGCACTCGCCGGCGAATCATTGGGTGGGGAGGCACTTACAGCTGAGCTCGCCAAAACTGAGACTCCGGTCACGGGACTATCACAAAGCTAGTCAGCCCAGCCTGAACGTCAGGTGACAAATGGGCGAAAGTCCAGCGGGCTCGACGGTGCTATCGCGTGCCGCCGGAAGGGGAGGGGGCGGCGGGTCGCTCGCGCGTGAAGAGGATGAAATCCGTAGGGGCGGGGTGTCCGCCGCTGCGCCGCACCATGAGCGAGATCTGCCCGCGGTGATAGCTGCCGTGGAGGGCGACGTGGGCCAGGACGTCGGAGAGGCGACTGGTGAAGGGGTGAGCGGCGCTGTTCGTGTAGTCGAACTCGCGCACGATCGACCCCTCGGTCTCGCCCTCGAGGAAGCGGGCGTACGCACGGGCATTCTCCTCGGCCAGGGCGGCGCATTCGTCGAGGGTGAGCACGGGCCAGACGGGGACATTCCCGCGGCGTTTCTCGATCCGGGCGAGCCAGACGTGTTCCGCCGCCAGAAGGTGGGCGAACTGGCCGAGGGCGTGCGGGTCGTCGCCGGGGGCGTTCCGGAGAGCGTCGAGGACGCGGGCGTTGGCCCACGCCGTGTGCGCGAAGAGCGACTTGAGGAGGGGGAGCGACATGGGGGGTGGTGGAGGGAGAACGTCGCGGGCGCCCGGCCCGTCGCCTCGACGGGTCGTGACAGGAGATGCGACGGCGCCTTCGTAATGTGACCTGGCGCGCAGCTCGGGGTCAATTCCGGCCAAGACGTGAACGCTTCATGAAGAGGCGTGACGACCTAACGACCCCACGAGTCGTGCAGATGCTGGAGCGGTGCGCTGCCGTCAGTTGCAACGTGAAATGCGACCGAGCGCACAGCGCGCAATGGACGTGGGGGCACAAGTTCCCGCCACCGGGCGTTCTCCGCCCGCTCGACGGGGCCTTCCGTTCTCGCGAGTCGCCAGCGATGTCCGGAGCCCCGCGTTTCTCACCTCACGCACGATGAATCAAGGCAATCTGGCGCGCGTCGCCCCCCCATCGGCTCCGCGCCTTCCCACTCCCGCACGCTTGACGGGGATCCCCGGCAGGTCCGCTACGGCGGCACCCGTCGTCTCGCGCCGCACCAGCGCGGGGGTAAACTGGGTGACGCTGGTGATCGTGGTCACGTTGGTGGTCATCAACGTGGCCGGGGCGCCGTACTACGCCCGGTCGCTCGGCGAGCGGGTGCGCCACCCGCTTCACGCGCTCCTCCGCCCCTCGGGGCTCGTCGGCCAGAGCGCGGGGATCATCGCCTTCGTTGTCTTCGTCTTCCTCTGGCTGTACCCGCTGCGCAAGAAGTGGAAGGCGCTGGCCTTCACTGGATCGGTCGGGAAGTGGCTGGACGTGCACGTCACCACCGCCATCGGGCTCCCGCTCCTCCTCACGATCCACGCGGCGTGGCGTTCGGATGGGGTGATCGGACTTGGATTCGGGGCGATGCTGGTGGTCTGCGCGAGCGGCATCGTGGGGCGGTACCTCTACACGCGCATCCCCCGGGCCAAGTCGGGGGTCGAGCTCACGCGTGACGAGGTGGTGTCTGAGCGCAATCGGCTGATCGACGAGATTGCCGGGGCGACGGGACTCGATCCGCGGACGGTGGAGGCGACGCTCGACGTGGCGTCGCCCAGCGACGAGAAGGCGGGGGCGATGCAGGTGCTGCGCGACCTCGTGACCAACGACGTGAGGCGGTGGCGGATGACGCGCGAGCTGCGGCGCCGCTTCCAGGAGCTGGAGGGGGGGCGGGCGATTCCCGAGGCGGCGCTGGCGCGGTCGGTGACGCTGGCGAGCCGGGAGATCGCGCTGTCGCAGCAGGTTCGGATGCTCGAGGCGACGCAGCGCGTCTTCCGCTACTGGCACATCGCGCACAAGCCGTTTGCGCTGACGGCGCTGGTGGCAGTGGTGATTCACGTGGCCGTCGTCGTCGCGCTGGGCGCGACCTGGTTCTACTGAGCCCGGGACGGCGCCATGCAGATGCTCCTGACGACCCTGGGCTTCTTCGCCCTGACCGGATTCTTCATCTGGCGGCACCTGCGCGCCGGCGGGATGCCGGCGGCGGGGAGTGGGGCGTCGGCGGCCGGGGGCGCGGGGGTGCCCTGTGCCCGGTGCGGGGCGCGCGTGCCATCGGGCTCGTCGTTCTGTCCCAAGTGCGGGATCCCGCAACAGGTCTTCGAGGTGGTGAGCGCGGGGAGCTCCGCCGCGCCGTCGGCGGGAGGCGCGGGGGCGCTGCGCGCCCTGGTGCGGGGCGACATGTGCGTGGGCTGCGGAACGTGCGTCGCCGCCTGCCCTGAGCCGGGGGCGCTTACGCTGCAGGGGAAGCTGGCGGTGGTGGACAACGCGTTATGCAAGGGGCACGGCGAGTGCGTCGCCGCCTGCCCGGTGGGGGCGATCTCGGTGAACGCGGGGACCGCTGCCAACCGCGTGCAGGTGCCGCTGGTGGACGTGAACTTCGAGACCAACGTCCGCGGGATGTACATCGTCGGTGAACTGGGGGGGCGCGGGCTCATCAAGAACGCGATCAACGAGGGGAAGATCGCCATCGAGCACGTGGCGAAAGTCCTCCCGCCCGGCGCGGCACGCGACGACGGCGACGCGCACACGCTGGACGTCGTGATCGTCGGCTCGGGACCGGCGGGACTGAGCGCGGGGCTGGAGGCCCACCGGCGGCACCTGAGCTATGTGGTGCTGGAGCAGGGGTCGCTCTCCGACACGGTGCGGAAGTACCCGCGCCACAAGTTGCTCCTGGCGGAACCGGTTTCGATTCCGCTCTACGGCGACCTGTGGATCGCCGACGCCTCGAAGGAGACGCTGCTGCAGGTGTGGGAGACGATCGTGGCCAACACCGGTCTCGACGTGCACACCGGGCAAAAGGTGGAGAACATCGCGCGTGACGGGACGCTGTTCCGCGTGCAGACCGAGAAGGCCGCCTACGTGGCGCGACGCGTGGTGCTGGCGATGGGGCGCCGCGGGTCGCCGCGCAAGCTGGGGGTGGCCGGCGAGGAACTCGACAAGGTCTTCTACGACATCGTCGAGATGGAGGCGTTCAAGGGGCGGCGGGTGATCGTCGTCGGCGGCGGCGACAGCGCGGTGGAGTCGGCGCTGGGGCTCGCCAACCAGGAGGGGACCGAGGTGATCCTCTCGTATCGCGGCGACGCGCTCAGCCGGGTCAAGGAACGCAACGTCGAGAAGATCCAGCGGGCGATCGCCAACGGCCGAGTGCAGGCGCTCTTCAGGAGCCAGCTGCGCGAAATCCGCCCCGACGTGGTGGTGCTCGATGTCGATGGGGAGAAGACGATCCTCCCCAACGACCATGTGTTCATCCGGATCGGGGGCGACGCGCCGTACGCTTTTCTCGAGCGGTTGGGGATCCAGATCGTGTCGAAGGACGTCCCCGTGGGTGGGCACGACGTGGCGCGCACCGGATGACCGATGATCGCGCTCCTGTTCGACGCCCGTGGATGGGCGCGCTGCTCGCGGTGTGCATCATGACCGGGATCTGCTTGCTCATCGCACCGACGAGGCTGGCGGGGCAGATCTCGCCCGGTCCGTTGGCGCGCGCGCATGCGTCACTGGAGGGGGCGGCCAATTGCGTGAAGTGCCACGGCCTCAAGGGGGCCGGCTCGCCGATGACGCAGGTCTGCCTGCAGTGCCACAAGGAGATCGGATGGCTCATGCAGCAGCAACGCGGGCTGCATGCGCGCGAGGTGCGGGTGGGGCGCAAGGAGTGCGCGTCGTGTCACCCCGACCATGCCGGCGCCGACTTCAAGATGGTGGAGTGGACGGAGGGGGCGCCGTCGCGGTTCGACCATCGCAAGGCGGGGTGGACGCTGGAGGGGAAGCACACCGAGGCGAAGTGCGAGGGCTGCCACGCGACGAAATACCGCGTGGGTGAGGCGGCGACGCTGTCACCGCGCAAGGCGGGTGCGGGATGGGTCGGACTCGAACGGAACTGCGTGTCGTGCCACACGGGCGACGACGTGCACGACGGGGCGCTCGACGCGACGTGCGAGTCGTGCCACGATGCGGCGCGATGGGACAAGGCGCCCAAGTTCGATCACGACAGGGCCGACTACCGGCTCGACGGCAAGCACGTGGATGTGGCCTGCGACAAGTGCCACCTCACGCCGCGCCTCAAGACGCGCACCAATGTCGAGGGCGAGCGCGTCCCGCTCTTCAAGCCGGTCCCCTACAAGGAGTGTTCGAGCTGCCACGAGGATCCGCACAAGGGGCGCCTGTCGACGAAGTGCAGCGAGTGCCACGTGACGCGCGGCTTCACGATCATCGACAAGCGGGAGTTCAACCACGCCCTCACGCGCTACCCGCTCAAGGGTGAGCACGCCGCCGTCGCCTGCGCGGCGTGCCACGGCAAGGACATGTCGCGACGCAACCCGCGCTTCGCCACCTGCGCCTCGTGCCATGCCGACGCGCACCGCGGCGAGGCGACGTTAGGCGGCCAGGCGGTGGACTGCGCTGCCTGTCACAAGGTGGAGGGGTTCATCCCGAGCACCTTCACGGTGTCGCAGCACCGGGCGACGGCGTATCCGCTGGAGGGGAAGCACCAGCAGGTGAAGTGCGCGGCGTGCCATGTGGCACGACCGCCGCTCGTGGCGCGCCTGCGCATGTCGTCGGCGCGATGCGCCGACTGCCACGAGGACGTGCACGGCGGGCAGCTGGCGGCGCGTGTCCCGGCGGCGACCTGCGAATCGTGCCACTCCGTGAGCGGCTTCGCCCCCAGCACCTTCGGGCCCGCGGCACACGCCCGCCTGCGCCTTCCCCTCGAGGGACGGCATGCGGCGATCGCCTGCGCGGCCTGTCACGGCGCCACGCGGCCGGGGCTCCCGGGGTGGGCGGCGACGGTCGCGCTGGGCAAGGCGAAGGTGGCGCTGGCCGGGGTGGATCCGTCGTGCACGTCGTGCCATGTCGATCCGCACGCGGGGCGCTACAGCACGCCGGGCGGGGCAGCGGGTGATGGAACGTGCCGCAACTGCCATGGCGCCGACAGCTTCCGCCCGTCGCGCGTGGATGTGGCGATGCACGCGACCTATGCCCTCGCCCTGGAAGGGGCGCATCGCGCCATCCCGTGCGTCGCCTGCCACGCCGAGCTGGCGACGCGGGGTAGCGGATCGACGCTGGTGGCGGCCGCGCGCGGCGTGCCGTCGCTGACCTTCGTGGCGACCCAGCGGCGCACCTGCGCGACGTGTCACGAGACGCCGCACGGGAACCAGTTCGCCAGCCGCAAGGACGGTGGCGACTGTGCGGCGTGCCACGGCATCGACGCCTTCGCGCCGGCGGTGCGCTTCGACCACGAGCGCTCGAGTTTCTCGCTCAAGGGGGCGCACGCCACGGTGGCCTGCGAGGGGTGCCATAAGCGGGAGCCGGTCTCCGGCGCTCCGCCAGGGACAACGCGCGTCGTGTACCGCCCGCTCTCATCCGCGTGCGAGAGCTGCCACGCGACGCCCCCACGCGAACGGAGCCGCTGATGCACCGACTCACCTGGCTGCTGGGCCTCGTGTTGATGCTGCTTCCCGGTCGCGTGTTCGCGCAGCGCGCCGACAATCCGCACGGGCTCTCCGTCACGGGAACGTGCAGCGCCTGCCACCGGGCCGATGGATGGCGTCCGGTGGCCATCTCGCGCGCCTTCCAGCACGCGCCCAAGACCTTCCCCCTCGACGGGGCACACGCCAAGACGAACTGCACGTCGTGCCACCAGTCGCTCGACTTCTCGAAGGTCCAGTCGACCTGCGCCTCGTGCCACCAGGATGTGCACAAGGGTGAGTTCAGAACGCAGTGCGCGCGCTGCCATACGGCACGCACCTTCACCGATCGCGCGGCCATGGCGCAGGCGCACGAGATGGGGCGCTTCCCGCTGCGGGGGGCGCACGCCACCGTGGCCTGCGAGAGCTGCCACACCCCGGCCCGCAATGGCCAGCTGCAATTCGTCAACCGGCCGGCCACCTGCTTTGGGTGCCATGCCACAACCTTCCGGGCGACGCGGTCGCCCGACCACGTGGCGGCCAGCTTCTCGCAGGACTGCTCCACCTGCCACACGCTGACGTCGTGGAGCGACGCGACCTTCGACCACGCCAAGACGCGGTTCCCCCTGGTCGGGGCGCACCAGGCCACCAGCTGCGCCGAGTGCCACGGCGACAAGGTCTATCGCGGGAAGACCATGGCGTGCGTCGGGTGCCACCAGGCCGACTACCAGAAGAGCGCCTCCCCCAAGCACGCGGCGGCGGGATTCTCGACGGAGTGCCTCACCTGCCACACGATGAGCGGGTGGAAAGGCGTGACGTTCGACCATAACACGACGCGCTTCCCGCTGGCCGGCCGGCACCAGGCGGCAACGTGCCAGGGGTGCCACGTTGACGACGTGTACAAGGGGAAGGCGACGGCGTGCGCCTCGTGCCATCAGGCGGCGTATGATGCGAGCGTGGCGCCGCCGCACGGCGCGGCCCGCTTTCCGACGTTGTGCGAGTCATGCCACAAGGGCGCCGTTACATGGAAGGGGGCGACCTTCGATCACTCGGCCACGCGCTTCGCGCTGACCGGGGCGCACCAGGCGGCGAGCTGCCTCGATTGCCACGGCGACAAGGTCTATGTCGGCAAGTCGATGGCCTGCGCCTCATGCCACCAGGCCAAGTACGACGCGACCACGAATCCTCCGCATCTCAAGACGGGCTTCTCCGCGGTCTGCTCCAACTGTCACGGCACGGTCCAGTGGCTCGGCGCCGTCTTCGATCATTCCAAGACCAACTTTCCGCTGACCGGGGGGCACTCGGCGCGCAGCTGCAACGACTGTCATGCCGACGGGGTGTATGCCGGCCGATCGCTGGAGTGCGTGAGCTGCCACCAGAAGGACTACGCCGGCACCTCCAACCCGCCGCACGGGGCGGCCGGCTTCAGCACCACCTGCCAGGGGTGCCATTCCACCGTGAACTGGACCGGGGGGGCGTTCGATCACACGAAAACGCAGTTCCCGCTCACCGGTGCGCACCTTACCGCCAGCTGCAGCGGGTGTCACGGCGACGGCGTGTACAAGGGGAAGCCGACCACCTGCCTGTCGTGTCACCAGGCGGACTTCGCGAAGACCACCAACCCGCCGCACAGCACGCTGGGCTTCCCGGGAACGTGCGAGACCTGCCATACCACCGGCGCGTGGAATGGGGCGGTCTTCGACCATGCCAAGACGCTCTTTCCGCTGACGGGAGGGCATGTAGCCGCGAGCTGCAACGACTGCCATGCCAGCGGAGTCTACAAGGGGCTCCCGACGGCGTGCGTGTCCTGCCACCAGACCGACTACAACAACACCACCAACCCCAAGCACTCCACCTCGGGCTTCGGGACGACGTGCACGTCGTGCCACACCACCACCCAGTGGCTGGGGGCGGTCTTCAACCACAGTGCGACCGCCTTCCCTCTCACCGGGGCACACCAGACCGCGACCTGTCTCGACTGCCACGCCAGCGGCGTGTACAAGGGACTCCCGACGGCGTGCGCCTCGTGCCACCAGAACGACTACAACGCGACGACCAACCCGCACCACGCCGCGGCCGGGTTCACGACGTTGTGCGCGACCTGCCATACGACCACCAAGTGGCCGGGGGCGACGTTCGACCACAATACGACGTCGTTCCCGCTGACGGGGGCGCACATCGCCCGCACCTGCCTCGACTGCCACGCCGACAAGGTCTACAACGGCAAGCCGGTGGCGTGCGTCTCGTGCCACCAGACGGACTACAACAACACCACCAACCCTAAGCACTCCACGTCGGGATTCTCGACCACGTGCGAGACCTGCCATACGACGACGCAGTGGCCGGGGGCAGTGTTCAATCACAGCGCGACCGCCTTCCCGCTCACCGGGGCGCACCTGACGGCGACGTGCCTCGACTGCCACGCCAGCGGCGTGTACAAGGGGCTCTCGACGGCGTGCGCCTCGTGTCACCAGACGGACTACGATGCGACCACGAATCCGCACCACGCCGCGGCCGGCTTCACCACTCTGTGCGCGTCGTGTCACACGACCACCAAGTGGCCCGGGGCGACCTACAACCACAACCTGACGTCGTTCCCGCTCACGGGGGCGCACACGGCGGCGACCTGCCTCGACTGCCACGCCGACAAGGTCTACAACGGCAAGCCGACGACCTGCGTCTCGTGCCACCAGACGGACTACAACAACACCACCAACCCCAAGCACTCCACCTCGGGTTTCCCCACGACGTGCCAGTCGTGCCACACCACCATCCAGTGGCTGGGGGCGACCTTCAACCATGACGGACCGTACTTCCCGATCTACTCCGGCAAGCATCTGGGGAAGTGGAGCACCTGCGCCGACTGCCACCAGAACTCGAGCAACTACAAGCAGTTCGAGTGCATCCTGTGCCACCAGCACAGCAACAAGGCCAAGGTGGATGCCGACCATGTGGGGAAGGCACCGGGCTACACCTACTCGAGCATCGCGTGCTACTCATGTCATCCGACGGGGCGGGCCAACTGATGCGCGGGCGACTCGCGGGCAGAAACTTGGCGTGCGGACTCCTGGTGTTCTCGCTGCTGTACGCGCCGGTGATGGCGCGCGCGCAGGTGGCGGCGCCCAAGGGGCGGGCGCCCGCCCCGACCATCTTCTCCCGCAAGGTGGAGGAGGAGCGTCGAATCGTCATGCCGACGCGTGAAGCGAGCACGGTCCCCGCCGTGCGAGCGCTGCGCGTGCGCACCCCGGTGCGGTCATTCACGCCGGCGCGGCGGCTGCGTGCAGTGCC
>DAIESF010000058.1 GCA_027346425.1 Gemmatimonadota bacterium
CGCCTGGAGGGGGAACAGGTCGCCAGATTGCGCGAGCTGAAGACCGGACGCGATGCGCGTCGCGTGCGAGAGACTCTGGCTGCGCTGTCGGCCGCTGCCGTGGACTTCGCCGACCCTCCGGCGGGATCCGATGGGGGGACCTCGGCGCGGACGCAGGGAGATGGGGAGGGGGAGGGGCTTCCCCACCTGATGCCGCTCATCATCGACGCCGTCCGGGCGCGGGCGACGGTGGGGGAGATCAGCGATACCCTGCAATCCCGATGGAGCTCGTACCGCCCCGCGTAGGACAGACGGTTGAGTGCCGCCTCCCGAGCGGCTAAGTTATTGAAGCTGTATCGCTTGCACTCCGACCCCCGCGCATGCCCACCTACGAGTTCCGCTGTCCCGATGGCTCGATCATCGAGCGCGTCTTCAAGATCTCCGAAGTTCCGAACGAGATCCCCGCCCCCGACGGCTCGGGGATGGCGGTTCGCGTCATTTCCGGTGGCGCCGGGCTGATCTTCAAGGGCTCGGGCTTCTACATCACCGACTACGGGAAGGACGGGAAGAAAGACCAGCGCGAGGCGGCCAAGTCGTCCGAAGGGTCGGGGAGCGCCTCGTCGTCAAAGAGCTCGACCAGCGGTTCGAGCGGCGCGTCGACTGGCGGGTCGTCTGCCGCGTCGACTGGTGGGTCGTCGTCGAGCGCCTCGCCCAGCGCCTCGCCAGGCAGTAGCGGCACTTCGTCCCCGTCGTCGTCCGGCCCGGCGAAGCCGAGCAGCGGCGAATGACGCCGGAACAGATCCTCCGGGACGCGTTACGCGACGCGGCGGTCGCCCTCGGCGCCCCCGCCGACTTTCAGCCGCAACTCGAGCGTCCGCGTGATCCGTCGTTCGGCGATTGGGCGAGCAACGCCGCGATGCTCCTGGCGCGCCACCTCAAGCGCAAGCCGCTGGAGATCGCGCAGGATCTGGTGACGCGCCTGGACGTGGCCAAGGCCGGTGTGTCGGAAGCGTATGTGGCGGGGGCCGGCTTCATCAACTTCCGCCTCGCTGCGGGGGCCGAAGCGCGCGGACTCGTCGACATTCTCGCCGGCGGGAGCACCTTCGGGCGCTCCAACGAGGGAGAGCAGCGCGTCGTCAACGTGGAGTTCGTCTCCGCCAACCCCACCGGCCCGCTGCACGTGGGACATGGACGCCAGGCGGCGATCGGTGACGCCATCTCGACCCTGCTCGAGTGGACGGGATGGAAGGTCACGCGCGAGTTCTACTACAACGATGCCGGGGTGCAGATCGCCAACCTGGCCCGCTCGGTGCAGGCGCGCGTGCGCGAGCTCACGACGGGTGTCGCCGAGATCCCCGAAGGGGGCTACCACGGCGAGTACATCCGGGAAATCGCCCGCGACTATGTCGCGGCGCATCCGGGCGATGCGGCGGGGAGCGACCTCGAGGCGATCCGCGCCTTCGCGGTCTCCGCGCTGCGCCACGAGCAGGACAAGGACCTGCAGGCCTTCGGCGTCAAGTTCGACGTGTACTACCTCGAGTCGTCGCTCTACACCGACGGTAAGGTCGAGGAGACGGTGCGGATGCTCGTCGAGGGTGGGCACGCGTTCGAGAAGGATGGGGCGCTCTGGCTCCGCACCACCGACTACGGCGACGACAAGGACCGGGTGATGCGGAAGTCGGACGGCACGTACACGTACTTCCTCCCCGACGTGGCGTACCACCTGGTCAAGTGGCGCCGCGGCTTCACCCGCGCCATCAACGTGCAAGGGGCGGATCACCACAGCACCGTGACGCGAGTGCGCGCCGGGGTGCAGGCGTTAGGCATGGGGATCCCGCAGGGGTACCCCGAGTACGAGCTGCACCAGATGGTGACCGTCATGCGTGCCGGCGAGGAAGTCAAGATTTCCAAGCGCGCGGGGAGTTACGTGACAGTACGCGACCTCATCGACGAGGTGGGGCGTGACGCAGTGCGCTACTTCCTCCTCATGCGGAAGTCGGACTCGCAGCTCGTCTTCGACGTCGACGTGGCCCGCGCGCAGAGCGAGGAGAACCCGGTCTATTACATCCAGATGGCGCACGCGCGCGTCTGCGGGATCTTTCGCGTCGGGGAGATCGATGCGACGGCGATCACCGGCCTCAACGTCGGCTGGGGGGCGCTGGTCGAGGATGACGAGCGCGAACTGGTCAAGGCGCTCCTCGGCTTCCCCGCGCTGGTGACCGCGGCGGCGCGCACCCTCTCGCCTCACCTGGTCGCGTCGTACCTCCTCGAGACGGCGCGCCTGGTCCATACCTGGTACCACAAGCACCACGTGCTCGGCGAACCGGAGCCCATCCTGTCGGCCCGCCTCGCCCTCGCCCGTGCCGCTCAGCTCGTGCTGGCCAACGGCCTGAGCATCCTGGGGATTTCCGCGCCGGAGCGGATGTAAAAGGGGGCAGAAGACGAGAAGACGGGAAGACGAGAGGACGATGTCATCGGCGTCCACTTCGCGCACTCCTCGCGCCTCACCCCGCCGTCGTACGACCGTTCGCTGCCCCCCCGAGTTCTGTTCTCGTCTTCTCGTCTTCTCGTCTTCCCGTCTTCCCGTCTTCCCGTCTTCTCGTCCTCTCATGTCTGTCCTGGTTGTTGGCTCCGTCGCCCTCGATTCCGTTGAGACCCCGTTCGGCAAGGCCGAGGATGTGCTGGGCGGGTCGGGGACGTTCTTCTCCGCGTCGGCCAGTCACCTCACGCCGGTGCAGCTGGTGGGGGTGGTGGGAAGCGACTATCCGACGCACAAGCTCGAGTCGTTAAGCGCACGCGGGGTCGACCTCAGCGGCGTCGAGCGTGCCGACGGGGAATCGTTCCGCTGGCGCGGGCGCTACCGCCACGACCTCAACTCGGCCGAGACGCTGGAGACGCGGTTGGGGGTCTTCTCGCACTTCCGGCCGAAGATCCCCGAGCAGTTCCGCAGTGCCCCGTATGTCTTCCTGGCCAACATCGACCCGCGTTTGCAGCTGGAGGTCCTTCGGCAGGTGGAGCGCCCCAAGCTGGTGGCCTGTGACACGATGAACTTCTGGATCGAGTCACGGCGCAGCGACCTCCTCGAACTCCTCAAGCACGTCGACGCCATCCTCCTCAACGACGGCGAAGCGCGGCAGCTGACGGAGCAGTCGAATCTCGTGCGGGCTGCGCGGTGGATCCTCGGCCAGGGGCCGCGGATCGTGATCATCAAGAAGGGGGAGCACGGGGCGTTCATGTTCACCGCGCACTCGGTCTTCTTCGCGCCGGCCTATCCCCTCGAGGACGTCTTCGACCCCACGGGGGCGGGGGATTCGTTCGCTGGCGGCTTCATGGGCTATCTGGCGCGCACGGGGAAGCTGGATGAGGAGCACATGCGCCGCGCCGTCGTCTACGGATCGGCCATGGGGTCGTTCGCCGTGGAGAAGTTCTCGATCGATCGCCTGCTCGAACTCGATCACGACATGATTCGCGCACGGCTGGACGAGTTCCGCCGTCTCGTCGCCTTCCAGGAGGAGTTGCCCGCGTGACCACCTCGCCACACGACAGTGCGGGGATGAGCTACCGCTCGGCCGGTGTCGACATCGACGCCGCCGACGATGCCAAGACCCGCATCGGCAAGCTCGTGGAGTCCACCCGCACCGCAGGATGCATCGGGGCGTTTGGTTCGTTCGGGGGGATGTTCCGCGCCCCGACGGCTGGGCAGCCGGTGCTCGTCGCCAGCGCCGACGGCGTCGGGACCAAGATCAAGGTCGCCATCGAGTCCGGTCGCCACGACACCATCGGCCACTGCCTCGTCAACCACTGTGTCAACGACATCCTGGCGCAGGGAGCGACGCCGCTCTTCTTCCTCGATTACGTCGCCTTTGGGGCGCTGGAGCCGGCCGTGGTCGAGGCGGTCGTGGCGGGTGTCGCGGCCGGGTGCCGTGAGAACCAGTGCGCCCTGATCGGGGGCGAGACGGCGGAAATGCCCGGGGTGTACACCCCCCCCGACTACGACCTCGCCGGATTCATCGTCGGGACGGTGCAGGAGGGGGCCACGTTAGGCGCCGAGCGGGTACGGGAGGGCGACGTCCTCATCGGCGTCGAGAGTTCGGGGCTGCACACCAACGGCTATTCGCTGGCGCGCCGCATCGTGAGCGACCGCCTTGGACTCGGGCCTCACGATGCGTTCCCGGGCGCGGGCGGCAAGAGCGTGGCCGACGTGCTGCTCGCGGTTCACAGGTCGTACCTGAACGTCCAGCGGCCGGTGCTTGCACGCGTCCACTCGATGGCGCACATCACCGGC
>DAIESF010000091.1 GCA_027346425.1 Gemmatimonadota bacterium
GTCCCCACGTCGGCGCACATGCGCTCGATCTCGAGTCCGGTCACGTAGCGGGCCAGCTGCTCGGCGTGCGACCCGATGTCGCCCAGCACGCCGGCACCGGCGCGCGCCGGGTCGGTGCGCCAGTCGGCCTGCTTCTGCCCGCCCCGCTCCAGCAAAGTGGAGAGCCACCCCTGCGTGTACTCGACGACGACCTTTCGCAGTGCGCCGAGCGCTCCGTCGCGGACCATCGCCCGCGCCTGCTTGACCAGCGGGTAGCCGGAGTAGTTGTGGGTGAGGGCGAAAGTCACGCCTTGCTCCCGCACCAGCCGGCAGAGCGACTCGGCGTCGCCCAGGGTGGTGGTCATCGGCTTGTCGCAGATGACGTGGAAGCCGCGCTCGATGAAGGCGCGCGCGGCGGGGTAGTGGACGTGGTTGGGGGTGACGATGACCACGACGTCGATGCGGTCTCCCACGGGGCGCTCGGCCTCGCGCGCCGCCATCTCCTCGTAGCTCCCGTGCACCCGCGCCGGATCCAGGTGCAGCGCCGCTCCTTGCGAGCGCGACCGCTCCGGGTCGGTGGAGAAGGCTCCCGCCACTATTTCGGCGAGCCCGTCCAGCTCCGCCGCCCGCCGGTGCACGGCGCCGATGAAGGCCCCGGGGCCACCCCCGACCATCCCGTACCGCAGCTTTCGGATCAGCGTCATGCCTCCTCGTCGGGAACAGGGCGAAAAGCCCGCAGAAAGTCCCCCTGCGGCCCCAATTCTAGGTTGCTCCCCCCCACCTGCAAGGCGTAGAATCGCTCTCCATGAGCCTCCAAGTCCCCGCCATCCGCCCGCAGAGCCGGCCGAGCACGTCGCCGCCCGTCTTCTCGTCTTCCCGTCTTCTCGTCCTCTTCTATCTGGGCGCCTGTCTGCTGGCCACGTTCGAATTCCTCAAAGTCTGGTTCATCATGCCCCTTCCGGGGAGCCAGCGGATGCGGAGCATCGACGTGGCCTACGCGATCTACCAGTGGCGCTGGCCGCTGCGCACCGCCTTCGGCGTTTTGCTCCTGGCGGGAATCCCTGCGGCGCTGCGGGCGACGGGGTGGAGACGCTGGCTCACCCCGGCGGCGCTCCTGATGGTGGCGGCGGTGGCCTACATGACGAACTTCGTGATGGCCGCCGACCACATGTTCAAGCCACCCACCGTGGTCACCATGCTTCCCGCCGCCAGCAACAAGGTGCCGGGTGACCGGCTGGTGGTGGGGATCGACGTGGACGGGATGGCGCGCGCCTATCCGCTGATGTTCATCGGCTATCACCACCAGGTGCGCGACACCGTGGGCGGGCGCGATGTACTGGTGAGCTACTGCACCGTCTGCCGCACGGGGCGCGTCTTCTCGCCGATGGTCGAAGGGCGGGCCGAGCAGTTCCGCCTGGTGGGGATGGACCACTGGAACGCGATGTTCGAGGATCGCACGACTGGCAGCTGGTGGCGGCAGGCCAACGGCGAGGCAGTGACCGGGCGCCGCAAGGGGATGGTGCTCGACGAGATCCCTTCCCTCCAGGTGACGCTCGACCAGTGGTTCGCCTTGCACCCGTCGAGCCTCGTGATGCAGGGAGACCCGACGTTCGCCACGGAATACGCCAAGGACTATTCGTTCGAGAAGGGGACGAGCCGCAAGTCGCTCACCGGGACCGACACGACGTCATGGGGGGAGAAGTCGTGGGTGGTGGGAATTGTGGCTGGCGGTGTGGCGCGGGCCTACGACTGGAACCGCCTGCGGCGCGAGCGTGTGATCAACGATGTGCTCGGCGGGCTGCCGATCGTCCTCGTCCTCGCCGCCGACTCGGCCTCGTTCTACGCCTACTTCCGCCCCGACTCGGCGACGCGGTTCGTTCTGAGGGGTGACTCGATCGTTGGCGGCGACGCGGCGTACGCGATTACCGGCGGCCGCGGTTCGTCGGCCTCGCTCCCCGCCATCCCCGCCAGTCAGGAGTTCTGGCACAGCTGGAGGACTTTTCAGCCTTCAACGGAGCGGTACTAGCAACGGGGGGGCGCGGGGGGGATTGGCACGGAGGGACACGGGGGTACACGGGGGTACACGGAGAGACACGCGGAGCTACCGCCACATCCCTCCGTGTCCCTCCGCGCCCCTCCGCGCCCCTCCGCGCCCCTCCGTGATAAGGTCTTGAACCTCGTCACCCCCCTCCCTACTTGCTGACGACGATAGCCCCCGGCGGCGCGTACCCATGCGCCTTCATCCGCGCGCCCGACATCGCGTACGCCTCCGCCCCCATGTCGCTGACCCCGGTCCCGTCGATCCAGCGGTTGTAGAAGTTGAAGAGGGCGCAGACGGTGACCGCGTCATAGATCGCCTCCTCGCTCCACCCCGCTGCCTTCACCGCATCCACGTCTGCCTGTGCGATCGTGTTGCAGCTGGAGTTGACGGTATCGAGGTAGGCGAAGAGGACCTTCCACGATTCCTCGATGGGAGCGGTGCGATAGTCGGCGAGGACCGCATCGACCAGCGCCTTGTCTTCGAGCAGCGTCGCCGCGACCGCGGCGTGCGACCCCGTTCAAAAGTCGCAGTCGTTGCGCCTGGAGGTGAGTGCGGCGATCAGCTCGCGCAGTCCTGCCGACAGCGGCGACGGCCCGCGCATGACCCCCTGCGTGAAGTGCGCCAGGAAGTCGGTGCGGTCGGGCTTGTAGGCGAACAGGTGCCAGATCTGCGGCATCGGCTTCCCCTGCGCGCGCATCAGGGCGATGCGATCGGCATAGGTCCCCTTGCCGGCGCCCTGTTCCACTTCGGCGAGGTACATCGGGTGCATCACGCTCTCCTGTCAGCTGGTGATCTCGATGGGCTTTCCGTCGGGGTCATCCACCACCGCCTCATAGTATCCATCCCCGGTGAATCGCGCACTAGACCGTATCGTGACCCCGGCGTCGCGCATACGGGCTTCCATCGCGTCCACGAGCGCGGGCGAACCCACCGACACGGCGAGGTGTGCGTACCCCATCGCGTGCGCGGGGGCGAGGGGGTTCAGCTCCGGGAGCTGCATCAGCTCGAGCCGCGCCCCGCCGTCGGGGAAGGTGAGGAAGTACGACGCAAAGCCCGGGGTGGTCGCGCTCTCGTACCGCCCGCTGGCCCGCACCCCGAACCAGCGCTCGTAAAAGGCGCGCAACCGTTCGACGTCGCGCGTCCACAGGGCGAGATGCTCGACTTTCACCGGGTCCCCATTGTTGGCGAGGCGAGTGCCATCAGAAGATGCATCCCGAGCGCGCCGGCACCGTGACCGTGGTGCCGCCACTCGCTCGCCGGCCCGCGCCGCACACGCCTAACGCGTCGACTGGGAGCAATTGCACCGGCAGGGTGACGTCGGTCGCGTCCTTCCCGTTGTTGAGCACCACGATCGTCCCGCCGCGCCGGTAGGCGTACACCTGGTCGCTCACGATCAGGTGCTCCGTCTCGCCCCCGCGCAATTCCTGTCGCGCGGCGCGAATGCGCAGCAGGCGCTGCACGTGGTTCCACACGTCCGCTTCGACGGGGGTGCGTCCCGCTGCGGCGAACGCATTGCGCCTGTCGGCGCCCCATCCACCGGGAAAGTCGCGCCGGTTGTCGGGGTCGTTCCCGCCGGGGAGCGCGATCTCGTCGCCATAGTAGATGAGCGGCGTTCCGCGCGCGGTCAGGAGGAAGGTGTACGCGAGCTTCAACCTTTCGGGGGTCGCCCCGGGTTCGTGCATGAAGCGCTGGACGTCGTGCAGTCCGAGGAAGGTCACCAGGTTCTGCGGGGCGCGATACAGGTGATCGCGCGAGAGCATCTGCGCAACCTCCCGTACGGAGCCTCCCCGAGCGAAGGTGTTGCGCACGGGATAGAACAGCGGGAAGTCGAACAGCATGTCGACTTCGTCGTCGATCCCGTCCCACTGCATCCGTCCCCCTTCGAAGAAGGCGATCATCGACGGGTCGCCGTCGAACACCTCGCCAACGACGCGCAGCGATGGATATTCGCGCCGGATGGCCGTCATCCAGTCGCGCCAGTACCAACGCGGCACATAAGGCCAGGTATCCTGCCGAATCCCGTCCATCCCGCTCATCCCCACCCACCAGAGCGTGTTCTGTGTGATGTAGCGGGCAACCTCGGTGTCGTCCTGGTTGAGGTCGGGGAGGATGTCGATGAACCACCCGTCGAGCGTCGCCTGGCGCATCGCCGAAGTGCTGTACGGGTCGGCGAGCGTCCACGTCTGCCAGCTGTTGTTGGGGTGACGCTCGGCGGTCCCATGAAACCAGGTCGGCGTCGGCGGGTCGGTCACCCAGGGGTGATACGGTCCCGTATGATTGGCCACCATGTCGAGGATGACCTTGATCCCGTGGGCATGTGCGTCGTCGACCAGTTGCCGGAAGGTCGCCGTGTCGCCGAGGTGCTCGTCCACCGAGTAGAAGTCGGTGGCGCCGTAGCCGTGGTAGTCGGTGATCGGCTGGTTGTCGTACGTCTCCTTGCGATTGAGGGCGTTGTTGTTGTCGTAGATGGGGTTCATCCAGATGGCGGTGATCCCTAACGACTTGAGGTACGGGAGCTCTTGTCGCACCCCCGCCAGGTCGCCCCCGTGGTAGTAGCGCCCCTTGCTGCGGTCGAGGAGCCCGGGCGACATCGCCGGATCGTCGTTGCTCGTGTCACCGTTGGCGAAGCGGTCGGGCATGAGGAGGTAGACGACGTCCTCGGTCCCGAACCCCTGGAATCGCCC
>DAIESF010000106.1 GCA_027346425.1 Gemmatimonadota bacterium
AACTGCCAGATCCCCAAGCTCATCGGATCGGCGGCGCGCTTCGGCTACACGGGCGACATGGATGACATCGTGGCCGCGACGTTCTTCTGGGACCGCGTGGTGCGCCACCACAGCTACGCCTCCGGCGGCCACGGGCTCAACGAGTACTTCGGCCCCCCCGACGTCCTCGGGCCGCGCGTCGATGGGCGCGCCGCCGAGACGTGCAACGTGTACAACATGCTCAAGCTGTCGCGTCGCCTCTTCTCGCTCCGTCCCGACGCGTCGTACGCCGACTTCCACGAACGAGCGCTCTTCAACCACATCCTGGCGTCGATCGACCCGCAGGACGGGCGCACCTCGTACATGGTCCCGGTGGGGCGCGGCGAGCAGCAGGAGTACCAGGACATGCAGCGCGACTTCACCTGCTGCGTGGGAACCGGGATGGAGAGCCATGCCCTCCACGGCCTCGGCGTGTGGTATGAATCGGACGATACCGCCTGGCTCAACCTGTTCGTCCCGTCCACGGCACAGCTGGCGTTAGGTGAGGCGACGATGACGCTGGAGACCGGCTTCCCCGACGGCGACGCGGCGACGATTCGCGTCGCGCTCCCGGCACCCAAGGCCTTCACGCTCGCCGTGCGGCGCCCGGTCTGGGCCGGGGACGGCTTCGCGATCGCCGTGAACGGGAGGGCGATCGACCAGCCCACGCTCGACGCGCTGTACGACCCGGTGGCGGGGGGACGCCCCGGCGGACCCGGGAACGAGGCCGAGTCGCGCTCGAGCACGTACGTGAACATCACGCGCACCTGGCAGTCGGGAGACACCGTGACGCTGTCGCTTCCCAAGTCGTTGCGGCTGGAACCGACCCCCGACAATCCCCAGGTGACGGCGATCCTGTGGGGGCCCTTGTCGCTGGCGGGCGACATGGGGCCCCGGGTCGCCGACACGGCGGAGAGTGCGCAGGTCACCGTCCGTCCACCGGTCCCGATGCTCGTCTCGGAGTCGCGCGCGTTGACCGAGTTCGTGCAGCCGGCGGGGCGCGCCGGCGACTTCACGATCCGCGGTGTGGCCCGCATGCCGGGTGCGTCGGGAGGGGGGACCGACGTCGCGCTCACGCCATTCTATCGCACGCATCGGCGGCGCTATTCCGTGTACTTCGACCTCGTCACCCCGGCGCAGTTCGATGCCCATGTGGCGGCGATGTCGGCGGCGCGCGAGGAGTCGGCGCGCATCGAGGCGGCCACGGTTGGGCGTGTGGTGGCCGGTAATCCGCAGTCGGAGCGCGACGCCAACTACCAGAGCGATCCTGCCGATCGTGCGATCGGGCGCTCCGAAGGGCGCACGCATCGCGCCGGGACTGGGTGGTTCTCCTACGACCTCCCGGTGGACGCATCGGCGACGCTGGCGCTTCTCGTCACCTACTTCGTCGAACCCGGGCTCCCGGCACCGCTCGGCCCCTTCGACATCCTCGTCGATGGGACGACCGTCGCCGCGTACGTGCCGAATCACGCGGCGAGCGGTTTCTACGATGCGGCGTACGATGTCCCGCCAGCGCTCACGCAGGGAAGGGCAAAGGTGACGGTCCGCTTCCAGGCGTCCGGGGCGGCGCGCATCGCCCCGGTCTTCGGGGTACGTACCATCAGGCGTTAGGCGCGGGGTCTTCCAGCCCGGCCATCATCCTGAGCAGCGCCTCCTGCGAGGCCTGCTCGCGCGACACCTCGCCCCGCAACCGCCCCTCGCGCAACACGAGGATGCGCGAGGCGAGGGTGAGGAGCTCCGGAATTTCGCTCGAGATGAGGAGCACGGCGTCGCCGCCAGCGGCACGCTGGTCGATCCACGCGTGCAGCTCGGCCTTGGCGCCGACGTCCACGCCGCGCGTCGGTTCGTCGAGGATGAGGAGGGTGCTGTCGGCGGTGAGCCACTTGGCGAGGACGACCTTCTGCTGGTTACCCCCGGAAAGCGACGACACCGGCGCCTCGCGTCCGGCGCGCAGCGCGACGCGCGAGAAGCTCTGCTTTACGGCCGTCGCCTCGGCCCTCTGGTCGACCCAGCCTGCGCGCGCGAATCGTGACAGCGTGGGGAGCGTGGTGTTTTCCCGCGTGCGCATGCCGAGGACCAGTCCCTGCCTCTTGCGATCCTCCGGCACGAAGCCGATCCCGTGCCGCATCGCGTCGCGGGGGGTGCCGATCGTGACACGCCGGCCACGGACGTGGAACTCACCCGTCGCCTGCGGATCGAGCCCGAAGATGGCGCGGGCGATCTCCGATCGGCCGGCCCCCACGAGTCCGGCCAGCCCCACCACCTCGCCGGCGTGGATGGAGAACGAGACGTCGGTGAATCGCCCCGGCGAGGAGAGGCGCTCCACCCGCAGCCGCTCCTCGCCTCGCGGCTGGGTGGCGTGCACGGGGAAGTACTCCGTCAGCTCACGCCCGATCATCTGCCGCACGAGCGCTCCCTCGGTGAGCTGCGCGGCCGGGTGCGTGGACACGTGCTGGCCGTCGCGCAGCACGGTGACGATGTCGCACAGCGTGAAGATCTCATGCATGCGGTGCGAGACGTAGAGCTGGGTCACGCCGCGCGCCTTGAGCGATGCAATCAGCGTGTAGAGCCGCCCCGCCTCGGCGTCGCCGAGGCTGCTGGTGGGTTCGTCGAAGATGATGACCTTCGCCCCCTCACCCACCGCCGCGGCAATCTGCACCAGCTGCTGTTCGGCGAAGCTGAGCGCATCCATCCGGCGGTCGGGGTCGATCCGGGCGCCGATGGCCTCCAGCAGCTGGAGGGCCCGTGCGCGCAGGGAGCGCCGGTCGATGAGTCCGAAGCGTCGCGGGATCTGGCGCAGGCAGAGGTTGGCGCCGACGGTGAGGTTGTCGCAGAACGCGAGTTCCTGATGCACCATCGCCACTCCGGCGGCCAGGGCGTCGCGGGGCGAGGAGAAGCGCACCGGGGCGCCATCTAGCTCCAGCGTCCCGGCATCGGGTTGGTGCAGCCCGGCGAGGATCTTGCCTAACGTACTCTTCCCCGCGCCGTTCTCGCCGCAGATGGCGTGGCACGATCCGGGCGCGACGTCGAAGGAGACGTCGCGCAGCGCCACCATTCCCGGGAAGCGCTTGGTGATCCCCAGGAAGCGAACGCGGGGAAGGCTCACCTAGTTCGGGAGCGCGAGGTACTTGGGGTCGACGTCGGAAAAGCCCCAGTCCTTCAGCTGTCGCGCCCAAGTCCCCAGGTTCTCCTTCGAGACGCGCACCAGATCCATCTGCACCTTGGGCGGTACCTCCTTCTTGAGGTACACGTGGTCGAAGATCGTCTTCACCGAGACGTAGCCCCAGCTGTAGGTGGGCTGCGCGAAGAGGACCGGGGCGAGCCCAGTCTCGATGTAGGCCAGCTGCGCCGGAAGGGCATCGACGGAGACGATCTTGATCTTTTGGGGGTCGAGGTCGGTGAGGAGGGTGCGCGTGAAGAGTGCCCACCCGCCAATCATCGCGAACCCCTGCAGGTCGGGATACGCGTTCTTGACGCGCAGCACTTCGGCGGCGGCGTCCTGCGGCGTCTCGGCGTGATAGAAGGCGTCGACAATGGTGATGCCGGGATACTTCTTCGCCGTCTCGCGCACCCCTTTTACCCTGTTCTGCAGGTTGGGGGCATTCTGGTTGCCGGCAATGATGGCGATCCGGCCCTTTCCTCCCATTTGCGCCGCCAGTTCGTCCATCACCTGCGTTCCCATCTTCTCGTCGTCGCCGCCGTAGAACGAGAAGCGCTTCGAGTCGGGGACATCGCTGTCGAAGGTCATCACCGGGACGCCGCGGTCCACCGCCTCGTTCACCGCGCCGCGCACCTTGCCGGCGTCGCTGGCCGAGAGCAGGATCGCGTTCGCCCCCGAGTTCACGGCCTCGGCGATGCGCTGCGACTGGACGGCACCGTCCTCGTTAGGTGGGGTCAGCCAATCGATCTTCACCGTCACGCCGTGTTCCTTCGACAGCTCGGCGGCGGCCGCCTCGGCGCCCTGCCGTCCGGAGAGGAAGACCGGATTGGTGGAGCTCTTGGCGATGAGGGCGATGGTGAACGCCTTGCCGCTGGCGGATGCGCCCTCCTTGGCCCCTTCGCCACCTCCACCGCCGCAGGCGGCGAGGAAAAGGGCGGCGAGCGCGACGACGGAGCGTGGCGACCGGCGGGACCATGCGAAGGATACGAGCATCGGAGTCTCGGTGAGGGTCAGGACGCGTGGTGGCACGTCCCAGTCAGGCAGGTGTCGAGAGGCGCTCGGCCAGTCGCTTGAAGCCGCGCTGGTCGAGCACCACCGCCACGATGAGCGCCGTGCCGATGATGATCCACTCGTAGTTCTGGTCGAGGTGCAACGTGCGGATCGCCTGGCGCATCATCACGATGAGGAGGGCGCCGAGCATTGCGCTGAGCGCGCTCCCCTTGCCGCCGCTGAGCGAGGCGCCGCCCACGACGGCCGCGGCGATGACGTACAGTTCGTACCCGTTGGCATCGGACGATGTTGCCGAGCCGTAGAAGGCAGCGCCCAGGAAGGCGGCAAAGCCGG
>DAIESF010000126.1 GCA_027346425.1 Gemmatimonadota bacterium
CGCTGCCGGAAGGGCTGCTCGAGAGCGAGCTGTTCGGGCACGTGCGCGGAGCCTTCACCGGGGCGATGCGAGACAGGGTGGGGGTCATCGAGTCGGCCAATGCAGGGACGCTCTTCCTCGACGAAGTCGGGGAGATGAGCCTGGCGCTCCAGCAGCGACTCTTGCGGGTACTGCAGGAGCGGGAAGTCACGCGCGTCGGCGCCGTGCGCCCGACCCCCGTGGACATTCGTGTCGTCGCCGCGACGAATCGCGACCTCATGCAGATGGTGCGGGAGGGACGATTCCGCGAAGATCTCTACTATCGTCTCGCGGTCTTCGCCGTCGACGTGCCGCCGCTGCGCGCGCGCCGTGAAGACATACCGCTCCTTGTGGAGCATGCCCTCGAACGATTGCGCGGCCGGGTGCCGCAGTGGAACGAGCTCTCGTGCTCGCCCTTCGCGTTGCGGGCCCTGCGCGCCTTCGGATGGCCCGGCAACGTGCGTCACCTGTTGGGTGCGATCGAGAGTGCCGCCGTACACGCCGGGGGCAAACGGATCGAACTCCAACACCTTCCGCCAGAAGTCCGCGAGGCCCTCGAAGGGCCTGCCCAGCCGCGATACCGGGCTCCGAGCGACGAGGCCGACGAGCGTGAGCGCATTCGCTGGGCCCTCGAGTCGAGCGAGGGGTCGCTCACACGGGCGGCCGATCTCCTCGGCATGGGCCGGACGACGCTATGGCGCAAGCTCAAGCTCCTGGAGCAGGAGCAGACATGAGGTGGGGGCGCGCCTTTACTGGCGCGGCGCGGTGCTTATACTTGTGAGAGCTAGGTATCGAAGGAACCTGCCGCGCCGGCGTAAGGGTCGTGGTGGCCGGGACATTGGTCGGGCCGGCGTTCTCGGTGTCAGATCTCTGAGGAGAGTTCAGCAATGCTTGCTCGACGTGTCCGGGGGCTCGCCCTCATCGTGATGCTGTGTCCCTGCGCGGTGTTCGCGCAGTCGGGGATGACGCAGCAGGATTCCACGCTCAACAACCTCGAGCACCCGCAGGGTTACCTGGCGGCATCTCTCGGGAACCTGGGGGAGGTGGTGCGAAGGGGCACGGGGCCCGTGGACGTGGTGATCATCCCGGGGTGGGGCTTCAGTGCGCGCGACTTCGAGTCGTTCATGACCGCCAACGAGCGGCGCTATCGCATGGTGGCGGTCACGCTCCCTGGATTCGGCGGACGTCCCGCGCCACCCATGCCGCCGGCCGGCACGAGCTACGCCGAGGGTACCTGGACCCGCGCCGCCGAGCGGGCAATCGCTGACCTCATCCGCGCCGAGGGGCTGCGTCGACCGGTCATCCTTGGCCACTTCATCGTCGGATCGCAGATGGCCTTTCGACTCGCCACCGCGTACCCTGACTTGGTTGGCGGAGTCGTCAGCATCGGCGCCGAGCCCATGAGGTGGCTGCCGTCGCCGCGCGATTCGTCCCGTCGCACACCGGCCACGCTCGAGGAACGGGCGCGAATGATCGATCAGTTCGCCGTCCGCTGGTATCGCACCGTGACCGAGCAGACGTGGGACTTCAACAACTACCGGGCGCCACAGTATGCACGCGACAGCACCGTGGCCGCGCAGTTGTGGAGCGAATCGGCCGCCGTCCCCATCCCGACCATGGTACGCTACCTGTGCGAGTACATGGCCCAGGACCTCACGGAGGACTTTCGCACGCTGCAGCTGCCGGCCAAGGTGCTGGTGCCGAGCTTCTCGCCGGAGATCTTCGCCGATCCGCTCCAATCGTATGTGAAGACGCTTTTCGTGGATGCGTGGGCGCGCGTCCGCCAGGCGCATCCGAACCTGGCGATCGAGGCGGTCTCCGAGTCGCGCATCTTCGTGCACCTCGACCAACCGCAGGTGGTGCAAGCGGCGATAGATGGCGTCGCCAAGGCGCGCCGCGCCACCGGACGGAGCTGACGCGCCCTCGGCGCCATGTGTCGAACGTTACCCTCGTGCGCATTCGTGGCTCCCCGGCGCCGACGCCTTCCAGGCGCGGTCGTGGCGGTGGTACTCGCGTTGTGTGCCCTTGGCATGACGCCGCAAACGTCGGCCGCCCAGGCGATGCGGGGGAGCACGAGCGTCGTTGGTGAGCTGCCGGCTCGCGATTCGCTGGAGCGGCATGTCGGCATCATGGTCCGGTACGGTGACGTGCGCGTCCCCGACGGATACCGGGTGCGGACGATCTTCACACGTCCCATCGCGGCGCGCGGTCCGATTCCGGCCATCTTCGTGGTCGGTTGGCTCTCCTGCGACCCGGTGACGTCGCCGGGCGTCCCGTCCGATGGGTATGCCCGATTGATCTCCGACCTCGTGGAGCGATCGGGATACGCCATTGTGCGGGTGGAGAAGCCCGGCCTCGGAGATAGCGAAGGCCCCCGCTGCGAGGATGCTGACTTCTCGACGGATCTGGAGGCGTACCGGGCCGCGTGGCGGCAGCTGGCGGAGGATTCAGGGGTCGATCAACGCCGCAAAGTCGTTGTGGGGCTCAGCAATGGAGGGGCAATCGCACCCCTCGTCACGGGCACCGACGCGGTCGCCGGCTACGTGACCGTTGGCGCCTGGTCCAAGACGTGGCTGGAGCACATGCTCGAGCTCGAGCGCCGGCGTATGCGGCTCGCGGGTGCAAGGCCCGCGGCCATCTCGGACTCGATGCGCGGGTACGCGACGTTCTACGATCGGTACCTGAACGGAAGGCTTGCTCCAGGGGCCGTCGCCGTGGAGCGACCGGAACTGGCCCGATACTGGTACGACGAGCCGGCGCGCCAGTACGGCCGGCCGGCGCGCTTCTATCACCAGCTGCAAGCCCTCAACATCGCCGCCGCGTGGTCCGAAGCGGACGCCCCGGTGCTCGCGATCTGGGGGGAGTTCGACTGGATCATGTCGCGCGACGACGTGGCTGCGCTGCCTGGGATGGTACGTCCGGTGCACCGGCCGCGCAGTCGTTTCGTCGAGCTTCCCCGGACCGATCACGTCCTGAACGAGTATGCGACCGCCGCCGATGCGTTCCGCGGGCGTGACGGCGTGCCCGGCGTGCGAGCGACCCCGCTGGTGCTGGACTGGTTGGAACGCCTGTGGGGCGAGGGCCTCCTCCAGCGCGATGACGTCCGCGCATGGAACGTCACCACGGAGAGACTCTCCACCATCGACTTCCCGCCCGCCCTCGCTCGTGCCGTGCGCGCGGCGCTCGACTACCTGCCCGAGGAGTCGATCCGCGCCGCCGTCGCAGATCTCGACGGCGATACGCATGCCGACTTCCTGATCGCCTCACCGGAACGGCTGTGCGGAAATGGCGGGTGTACCTGGGCTGTCGTCGCAGGGGAACGCGCGTCGATCGTCGGCATCATGGTCAGCCGCATGCTGTCCGTGCATGCGCGTCGAGGTGTCGGCTTGCCAGCGATCGAGGCGGTCACCGCGCTGGGAGCGGCCGAGTACGAATGGCGGCTCCACGCCGCCAGGGATGGTCGGTATCAGGTGGTACGGCGCGCCGTGCTGCGCGAGGCCGATGTCGATACGCTCTTCGCGCGCCTGAGTCGCATCCCCGAGCGACGATGAGCGCGGCGGCGACGTCGCCCCCGCAAGGTGCCGGTCAGTGCGGCCATGGATAACGATCGAGGTACATCAACACGAATGCGAGCGAGTTCGAGACTCCGTGGGCGATCATCGGGACCACCAGGTTGCGCCCCGAGTAACGAAAGAGCAGGCCGAGCAGCACGCCATTGAACCCTTCCTGAATCACACCGGTCGGGCCTTGGTACCCGTGCGCGAAGCCGAACACGACGTTTGCGAGGAGGAGTGACATCCACCACGCCCGGCGCGAGTCGCCGAGCAGCGTCGCCAGCCGTGCCATCAGGAAGCCGCGATAGACCAGCTCTTCCCCGAACGCAGCAAGCGGCCAGTTGAGGGCCAGCAAGATGCCGAGGAATGGGAGGTTGCCAACGACCTCGCGGAAGGTTCCGAGATCAGGGGCTCCGCCGAGGAGCTGCGTCAACAGTGGAGTGGTGACGAAGTCGGCGAGCAACTCCATCACGACGCCCGCGATGACACCGAGTATCAGTGAATGGCGGATCGAGCGGGGGCGCGAGAGGCCGACCGACGTCCAGGGCTGCGAGCGAAACCGCAGGGAAAGCCAGACGACGAGGACGAGGAACGGAGTCTTGCTGAGCGGGATGATCCCGGCGAAGTCCGCCGCGAACATTGCCGCGACGGTGAGCAGCTCGATCGCGATCACGCCGCGGCCGTTCCGCGTGGCAGCCGGGGTGACGGTTGGTGATGGTGTTAGCGGGGGCATGGATCGGTCGGGTGCGTGCGGCGAGAATACTATGCTAACCTATGTATCAGGATAATGCACCACCAGGTTGCGCGACGTCCGGTGAGCGCCTGATGAAGCCCCGGCCCAACGGGACCAGTCAGTCGCTCGCGTCGACGCTGGAATCGTCGGGGGAGCTCGCCTCCAGTCCCAGCGACTCTTCGAGCTGGGGGGAGACCGATCACTCCCCGGGGTACGCGAGGATCGCGTGTGTTGGCTCGCGTACCGTGCTGCTAAGGAGCGCGCTACGCTCCACGAGCCCATTCCTCTTGCCGCCACTATTGGTACGGAGGCTGGCGCTCCCGGCGCCAGCCTCCCGGCTGTCCGTGAGTTCTCGAGGTGGAGGGGCCGACGCTCCCAACGGCGCGGCCCGAGCGGCAATCACTCGTCTCACGACGAGCGTGCGTTCCCCTCCTGGTGCGCCGAAATTGGCGACGGATCCGATGGAGGGGGGCCGCACGTCGATCACACACGGGATGGGAGTCTGGTCGCGGCATCGAGATTCGTCTCACGACTCACACACCGGGATAAGGCGTGAGCGGCGAGGAACGCGGATCGATCATGCGCTCGGCAGTACTGACGCCTCCCGCTCTCCCTACGAGAGCCGGCTCACGCGAACCCACGCCACGTAGCTGGAAACGTCGACCTTCTGCGCCAGCCGCGGCCGCGGGTGCAGCCCGACGAGCTGCACGCGATGGCCGATGTAGGTGCCGGCCCGGGGCTCGCTGGAGGTGTGCAGGTGCAGGGCCGCCGACGCGACCTTGCACTCCGGGTAGCACGGCGGGTCGACCTGGACGACAATCTCCGCGTCGCCCTCCGACACGCAGTGGGCGTCATCGGGGCACCGGGTCTCACTCACCAGGCGGGCAAATGTCAGGTACACGCCGTCCACCCTCACCGTCCGACCGTAGCGGAGCGGGATCGAGTCCGCGGCTTGTTCCAGTGTGTACGAGGTGTCGGGGAGCAACGGGGGGGCGCTGGAGGAGTCGGCGCCACAAGCAGCGGCCGAGAGGAGGGTCAGGACGAGCAATCCACGAGTACGCACGGCAAGCTCTGGAGTAAATACAATTCTCGTACAAGTATACACCGACGATGAGCCTCGGGTTCCGGGCATAACTCGCGCGCGGGGAGCGTGCCGGGCGCCCGGGTTGAGGCGAGCGGCGCCATTGGCGCGCAGGCATTGGGGACAATAGCTTCCGGGATCACCCGACGATCGAGTCACACGCCGACCATGCCAAAGCTCGCCCCCGCCGACAAGCACCTGCAACGTGGCGCCGCGACCGCCCTGGTGCTGCTCGTGCTCCGCGACAGCCCGTCCTATGGATACCAGATCGTGCAGGAGATCCGGGCCCGCTCTGCCGACGCCTTCGACTTTCCCGAGGGGACGATCTATCCGATCCTGCATGGGCTCGAGAAGGATGGCGCCATCAAGGGCGAGTGGAAGGAGGGGATCGGGGATCGCAAGCGGCGCGTCTATCGACTCACGGCCGCGGGGCGCAAGGAACTGGAGCGCCGCCTCGAGGCGTGGCACAAGTACTCGAGTGCGATGAAGACGGCGCTGCGAGGCGCGTGAGCCGCGGCGCTCGGCGAGTGCGGCATCCACCGAGCGATGGACGCGCGATGTCTCGGTCGACGCTGACGCACGGGGATGAGGACGGCGCTCATGGTCTGACCTGGTCGGAGCCGACGACGTTGGCCTGCTGCTGGGGCGGAAGGGGCGGGGACAGCGTTGTGGGGGCGCCGCCAGTGGTCGGTGAGCGCCTGACGGTGAATCGAGCGGCGCTCAACTCTGCGCCCTATAGTGATTATCCAAGCGAGTGCGGCAAGAGAATCCTAGAGTAGGATGGCGCAGGCGAACGGCAAGTGTATGTGCTACTGAGCGTTAGCGAGCACTTGGCTGTACGGGGAGAGCGGGATTGTGCTGCAGAAAGTCAGTCCAATGGCGCCGCGACGGAGGCGTAAAGCCACGTTATCGGGAAGTGGATAAATCACGTTATGTGGACATCAACCGAGGGAGAACATGGCCGAGCAGTACCGACTCCACTTCACGCTCTATCAACCCTCGACCGGTGATACGGCCATTCCGGACGTCATTCACCCCTACCTGATATTGTCGAGTCCGTGGCTGCTGCCCGAGTCTGGCGTGGCGACGGTCGTTACGCTCAACTCGGATGCTCCCGCGCCAGATTGCGCTGCGTTCATCAGCGAGAAGGGTGGACCTCGCGACGCTCTATCGCTGGCGGTAGCTGCGATTCTCGCTCTGCCTAGAAACAAGGGGCTTCAGTCGCTTCCCAAGGACCTGTCGCGAGTAGAGACCTGGTGACCACACGGTGGGAAGTACCGGTCGAAGGTCAGATAGCCGACGAGCTCTTGGCCGACTTGCACGCCGGTCCTATCGTTGATGAAAAGGGTCGCCGGCTCCTTACGGAGGCGAAAGTTGGCGCCTTCGGCGGCTTTCGCGTTGACATATTCGCGGACGAGCATCCCCCTCCGCACTTTCGTGTCCAATACGCCGGACAGACGGCAAACTTCCGGATCTCAGACGGAGCCAAGATGAATGGTGGACTCGACCGATTTCAGCGAAACATCCACCAGTGGTACTTGGCGAATCGGGAATTGCTCATCCTGAAGTGGAACACGATGCGGCCCTCTGACTGCCCGGTCGGAGTCTACTCGGACTGAGCGCAGACACATGATGCGCTTACTTCCGAGGCGGGCGGGCGCGGTTGCGGGAGCGCTCGCGGCAGAAGCATGTGTTACGTGAACACGTGCACTTTCACGCAGTATCGTCTGTCTGTTGCCGCCTCTCCTAGCAATTTCTGACAGCCCTCCAGCCCCCGCCACGCAGCTCTGAGCCTTGAGAATCCTCCTAACGACCGAGCGCGCGGCGGAGCTTACCTCCATGCCGAAGCGGATCATCCGGGATTCGGACGTTGCATGGGTGCCATTGGACAGTCCCAATCGCAAGCCGG
>DAIESF010000144.1 GCA_027346425.1 Gemmatimonadota bacterium
ATCGCGCGGAGCGCCGATTCCGCGCGCTCCACCTGCGCCAGCCGCTCAGGGGTGACGGCCGTACCGTACGGGAGGCGCGACGACAGGCAGGGGGACGACGGCTGCGACCAGGTCGGGATCCCCCGGCGCTGCGACAGGATGCGGATGTGCGCCTTACGCAGCCCCACCTCAGCCATTGGCGACGCGACCCCGTGCTCGCGCGCCGCCGAGGCCCCGGGGCGATAGGCTCCGGTGTCATCGGCGTTGGTCCCATCGACCACGACCGCCAGGCCGCGCTCGGCGGCGATGGGGACGAGGTGGTCCCACAACTCTGTCTTGCAGAAGTAGCAGCGATTGACCGGATTCGCCGCATAGCGCGGGTCGTTCATCTCGTCGGTATCGACTTCGAGCACCGGGATCCCGAATCGATCCGCGACCGCGCGCGCAGTGGCCCATTGCACGGCCGGATACGACGCCGAGCGCCCGATAACGGCGAGGACGCGATCGGCGTCCAAGGTCTCGACGGCAATGGCGGCGAGGAAGGCGGAATCCACCCCCCCGCTGAAGCCGACGAGGACGGAGCCGCGCGCGCGCAACCACTGCTTCAGGACGGCTTCGCGCTCAGTGGCCTCGCGTTCGAGCGCGTCCCGCGTGGCATCGCGCGCAGCCGACTGCGGGCCCTCCGCGAGCTGCGCCGACTCCCTCCCCAGTTGCTGCATGGTTCGCATGCGGGGAAAGCTACGCGACCTCCGCGCGCGCTGGCAGGCTGTCGGGGGTGCGAACGAAGAGTGCCTCGGCGACGTGCCCCCGCTCGATGCCGTCGCTGCCATCGAGGTCGGCGATGGTGCGCGCGACCTTGAGCACGCGGTGGTAACCTCGTGCCGAGAGGGCCAGGCGGTCGGCGGACGCGGTCAGCAGGGCGCGCGCGTCGGTGGCAACCGACGTGTGTGAGTCGAGCCATCGCCCCGCAACGTGGGCATTGCAGGTGACACGGCGCAGCCGTCGGTAGCGTTCGCGCTGCCGATCGCGTGCCGCCACCACCCGTGCGCGCACGGCCGCGGACGGTTCCCCTTCTCCACCGTTCCCGAGCGTGGCAATGGAGACGGCGGGGACGTGGATCGTCATGTCGAGGCGATCGGCCAGGGGGCCGGAGACCTTCGCCCGGTGTCGGGCGACGTCGCCGGGCGTGCAGATGCAGGTGCGCCCCGATTGCCCCGCTTGTCCACACGGGCAGGGGTTCATCGCTCCGACCAGGGCGAATTTGGCGGGAAAGGCGAGCGATTGCTGGGCGCGCGAGATGAGCACGCGGCCGTCTTCCATGGGCTGGCGCAGTGCATCGAGCACCGAGCGCGGAATTTCCTGCAATTCGTCGAGGAAGAGGACGCCGTGGTGCGCCAGGCTGACCTCGCCGGGGCGCGGAAGGCTCCCCCCACCGATCAGCGCGGCGACCGAGAGCGTGTGATGCGGGGCGCGGAACGGGCGTTCACCGGCCAGGGGGCCGAGTGCGGTGAGAACGCCGGCCACCGACTGGACCGCCATGACCTCCAGCGCCTCCTCGTCGCTCAGCGGGGGGAGAATACCCGGGAGGCGGCGCGCGGGCATGGTCTTCCCTCCCCCTGGCGGCCCCACGAGGAGGAGGGCGTGTCCTCCGGCGGCGGCAATCTCGAGGGCCCGCTTGGCCGAGTCCTGCCCGACGACGTCGCGCAGGTCCATGCGCTCCTCGCCGCCAGGGGCAACGCCCCGCGCTTCGCGACCATTTGGCCCTCCATCCTCGCCCAACCCGGATGACGCGCCGTCGGCGAACGATTCGACGGCACCCGCCAGGCCGCCGACGGCGCGAAGCGACGCCCGGCGATCGTCGCCATGCCGTTGCAGCGCCTGCACCAGGGCACCGAGCGTGGGCGGCGAGACACTCGGGAGCGGCGACACCACACGCGCCTCCCACGCATTTGCGGGCGGGATGATGAGCGTGAGCCGCCGATCGTGATGGGCCGTCGCTCTCGCCAGATGCAAGGCGACCGGCAGCACCCCCCGCACGGCCCGCAAGGCGCCGTCGAGCCCGAGTTCCCCGAGCGCCGCGACGTCGGCAACGGCCGACGGGTCCAGCTGCCCGGTGGCTACGAGGACCCCCAGGGCGATGGGGAGGTCGAAGGCTGTGCCGTCCTTGCGCTGGTCGGCCGGGGCGAGGTTGATGGTGTATCGACGCGGCGGGAGGACGAAACCGGCGTTGCTCAACGCCGCCGCGACCCGCTCCTTTGCCTCCCGCACCGCGCCGGCGGCGAGGCCCACGATGGTCCACTGGGGAAGCCCCTTGGCGGCGTCGACTTCCACGGTGACGTCGTAGGCATCGACGCCGAGGACGGCGGCGGAACGAATGGCGGCGAGCATGGGATCAACCTGTCCGCAGCGCGCGGCCCGCCCTGTACCGGAAGCGCGCACAAGGTGCCGATCCGTTGCTCGCTCGTCCCGGGGCCATAGCTTTGGCCTCTTCCGTCACCGCGCCATCGCACGCGCTCCCCTCTCGCGCCGCCCTCCGGCCCATCCATGCAGCACTTCGATCCCCGAATCCCACGCATCATCGATGGCTGGCGCTCCCCCCGACTCGGGATGGAGATGCCGATCGTCTCCTACGGGCATGCCGGGATGCCGATCCTGCTCTTTCCGACGGCAGCCGCAGACTACCTGGAGAACGAGCGATTCTTCCTGGTGAAGGCGATCGAGCCGCTCCTTCTCGAGGGACGCGTCCGACTATTCTCGATCGACAGCATCAACAGGCACGCGTGGATGGATCGCCACGTCCCGGTCCCCGAGAAGGCGCGTCGGCAGGCGCTCTACTCGGCCTACATCGAGGAGGAGGTGGTCCCTTACATCCGCACGCACATGCGCGACCCGAACGCCCGGGCGATCACCACCGGTGCGTCGTTCGGCGCCTTTCACGCCGCCAATGCCTGCTTCCGCCGCCCCGACCTGTTCGGCGGGACGATCGCGATGTCGGGGTTCTATGACCTGGAGACGGGGTACCTCGAGGGATACACCGACGACAACACCTACTACAACAACCCGCTCTGGTACCTGCGCGGGCTCGAGGGGCGCAACCTCGAACTGCTGCGGCGCGACGCACGCATCGTCATCGTCACCGGGCAGGGAGCGTACGAGGCGCCCGATGCGTCACGTCGGCTGGCCGAGGTGCTCGGCCTCAAGGGGATCCCGCACATCCTCGACCTGTGGGGGCACGATGTGCGTCACGACTGGCCGTCGTGGCGGCAGATGCTGCCGTACCACCTGGGGCGGATGGGCGTGTAGCCCGCCCGACCGCGGTTCGTTAGGCGCCTACCCCGCGACGAGCTTGGGGAGGTCGCGCAGCAAGGTGTAGGCGCCCATCGATGCCATCGCCGCGGCCACCAGCCAGCCGGCCGTCATGAGGATCGTGGGATGGCGATAATCGCCGACGATGTCGCGGCGTCGGGCCGCCAGGAGCATCGCCCCCAGCGCCAGGGGGAGGATGAAGCCGTTGAGCGATCCGACGAGGATCAGCGTCTTCACCGGGCGACCGACGGCCAGGAAGATCAGCGTCGAGAGCATGATGAAGACGATGATCACCCGCGCCCAATGCCGATCGACCCACCCGCTCGCCGAGCGCAGGAACGAGACCGAGGTGTAGGCCGCCCCGACTACCGAGGTGATGGCCGCCGCCCACATCACGACGCCGAACATGCGGTATCCCACTTCGCCAGTTGCGAGGCGGAAGACCGAGGCGGGGGGATTGGCCGGGTCGAGGACGCCTCCGCGCGACACCACGCCTAACGCGGCGAGAAAGAGGACGACCCGCATGAGCGAGGCGATGCCGATCGCCTGCCCCGCTGAGCGCGTCACGGCGCCGATGGCCCCGATCCCGCCGACACCGGCATCGAGGAGACGGTGCGCCCCGGCAAAGGTGATGTAGCCGCCCACCGTCCCCCCGACGAGCGTGACGATGGCGAATACGTCGAGCTTGTCCGGGACGAAGGACCGCTCGAGCGCCAGCGCCATCGGGGGCGCCGAGGAAACGGCGACGTACACGGTGAGCCCGACCATGACGAAGCCGAGCCATTGGGCGAAGCGGTACATCGCCCGTCCCGCCTCGCGGAAGAGGAAGAGCCCGACGGCGAGCGCGGCGCTCAGCGCCCCGCCCAGCGCGGGGGAGATGCCGAAAAGGACGTTGAGCCCCAGTCCAGCCCCTGCCACGTTGCCGATGTTGAAGGCGAGCCCGCCGAGCGCCACGAGGACGGCGAGCGCCGTCCCGAGCCCAGGGACCACCAGGTTGGCCACGTCCTGCGCCCGCCGATTGGCCGCGGCGATGACCCGCCACGTCGTGAGCTGCGCTCCCAGGTCGAGGAGGATGCTCATCAGGATGGCAAAGCCGAAGCTCGCCCCTAACTGCTGCGTGAAGACCGCCGTCTGCGTGAGGAACCCCGGCCCGATGGCCGAGGTGGCCATGAGGAATGCCGCCCCCACAAGGGCGCTCCGCCTGCTCGACGTCGATTCGGCCACGACGGGTATCTCGCTCGTCCCGTCTATGACGCCCCGCGCCCGCGGGCGAGAGACGGCGGCTGGACGGCGGTCCCCTCAGGCTCGGGGGTGAAGTCCTCCCCCGGGTTGACGTACAGGTCGGTCTCGATCCCGTACTGGCGATCGTGCAGCGCCTTGTAGCGCCCGCCGAGTGCCATCAACTCCGCGTGCGTCCCGCGCTCGACGATGTGGCCCTCCTCGATGACGAGGATCTGGTCAGCACTCTCGATGGTCGAGAGACGATGTGCGATCACGAAGGTCGTCCGCCCGGCGCGCAGGCGGCGCAACCCGTCGCGGATCATCGCCTCGCTCTCACTATCGAGCGACGACGTGGCCTCGTCGAGGATGAGGATGCGCGGATCGGCGAGGATCGCGCGCGCGATGGCGACGCGTTGTCGCTGCCCGCCGGAGAGCTTCACCCCGCGCTCGCCCACGATCGTATCGTACTGCTTCTCCCATGTGTCGACGAAGTCGTCGACGTGGGCGATGCGCGCCACGGTGCGAACCTCGTCGTCGGTGGCATCGGGACGCGCGTACGCGATGTTGTCACGGATCGTCCCGTCGAAGAGGAAGTTGTCCTGCATGACGACGCCGAGGTGACGGCGGTACTCGTGCAGCTTGAGGGTGTCGAGATCGTTCCCATCGACGAGGACCTGGCCCGCCTGGGCGCGGTGGAACGCCATCACCAGGCCGATCAACGTGCTCTTCCCCGCCCCGCTGGAACCGACCAGCGCGGTGGTCGAACCGGCAGGAGCCCTGAAGGAGATATCCTTCAACACCGGGACTCCTTCCACGTAGGCGAAGTCGACGTGGCGAAACTCGATCTCCCCGCGCACGTCGGGGACCGGCGCCTTCGACGCATCGAGCGCATCTTCGGTCGCCATGTCGCGGATCTCACGGATTCGGTCGAGCCCGGCGAATGCCTCGGAGATCTGCGTCCCGATCGAGGCGATCGAGACCAGTGGCGCCGCCACGAGGCCGATGAAGAAGATGTAGCGCACGAAGTCGCCTAACGTCATGTCCCCGGCGATCATCGCCCGCCCGCCGACGATCGTCAGGAGCACGCCGATCACCCCCACAATCGCGGTCGTCGCCGCCCCCACCGCCGACGTCCCCGTGATGGTCGAGCGCACATTGTTGAAGAGCCGTTCGGCGCCAGCGCCGAAGACCTTCTCCTCGCGTTCCTCTGCCGTGTACACCTTCACGATCCGCACGCCCCCCACCGTCTCCGCCAGCCGCCCGGTCACCTCGGCGTTGATCACGCTCCGTTCGCGAAAGATCGGGCGCAGCCGCTTGAAGGCGACCGCCATCATCGCCCCGAACGCCGCCAGTACCACCAGGGTGATGGCGGTGAGCTTCCAACTCGTGTAGAAGAGCACACCGAGCGCCAGGAGCGCCGTGACCAGTCCCCCCACCAGCTGCACGATCCCCGTCCCGACCAGGTTTCGAATCCCCTCGGCGTCGCTCATGATGCGCGAGATGAGAACCCCGGTCTTGGTGGAATCGAAGTACGAAACCGGGAGGCGCAGGATGTGGCGCTGCACGTCGACGCGCATGTCGGTAATGGCGCGCTGCGCCGCGATGCTCACCACCTGCGAGAGGGCGAAGGAGGTAATGGCCTGGATGATCGTCGCCCCCCCGGTCGCCAGCGCCAGGGGGAGAAGGAGCTCGACCTTGTGCTGCGACAGGATGTCGTCGATGAGGTACTTCGAGCTGGCGGGAAGGACGAGCCCGGAGAGCCGGTTCACCAGCATGAGCACCAGGCCGACGGCGAGGGACCGTCGGTGCGTCCACATCAGCGCACGCGTCTCGGCCCAGGCTCGCGCCGTGTTCACCTTCGGCTTGGTGGAAGCTTTCGAATCTGCCATTGTCGGGGGAGCGGGTCGGGCGAAAGGTATCGCCAGCACCAAGGGGGCGCCGCCAAGACCGGAGCGAAACTGCGGGGGCGCGCTCCCGTAGGAGGAGAGGTCCCTTCAGCCCCGAGGCCTCCTCATGTGGGTCCTGCTCAAGTCACTGCTCACCAAGTGGGCGATTCTCAAGCTCGTGCTCAAGGGATTCGGGAGCCTGGGGTGGTTGCTCCCCCTCGCCTTCATCCTCAAGGCATTCGGACTTCCCTTCCTCGCGATGATCGCGATACTCGCCCTCCCGCTGCTGCTGGTCCTGACCGTGATCGGGCTTCCGCTCCTCCTCGCCGCTTTCGTCGGTGGCATCCTGATCACCGGCACGATGTGGATAGTGGGGATCGGCGTTGCGGCGCTCAAGCTGGCCATCCCCCTGATCCTGATCTACTGGGTGGTCCGCTGGATGTTCGGGCGCGGTGACGGCCCGCAGGAGACACCGGAGGGATCCACAGCGAGCTGAGCCAGGATTCGTCCTCGCCAGGGAGTCGACGTCGCGCGGCGTGCGGGGAGTCTCCCGGCGCGCCGCGCCGTGCATGACACCAGC
>DAIESF010000146.1 GCA_027346425.1 Gemmatimonadota bacterium
CAGGGAAGACCAGCAGCTCCGAAGATCCCGAAAAATCCTCCACTGTCAACCGGGCGAACTCCGCCCCCGACTTCTTGCTCACCTGCCGCTTGACCGCGGTCACCACCACCCCGAGGGTCAGCCCCCCCTCCTGCCACGTCCCCAACTGCGAGACGGTGGCCGAGGTGAACAGTTCGCACTCGGCACGATATGGCTCCAGCGGATGCCCGGAGATATAGAAGCCAAGAATCTCCTTCTCGCGCGTCAGGCGCTCGGATTCGGTAAGCGGTGCGACATTCGGCAGGGTGAGCTGGTGCCCCCCTCCCGTCTCCCGTCCCCCGTTTCCCGTCTCCCCAAACAGCGACCCCTGCCCGGTGGTGCGCTCGTCCTGCTTGAGCGACGCCTCCTGCAGCGCCGCATCGAGGATCGCCAGGTACTGCGCGCGGTGACCGCCAAGCGAGTCGAGCGCCCCGGAGTGGATCAGCGCCTCGAGGACGCGCTTGTTGCACAGGCGCAGGTCGATACGCTCGCAGAGGTCGAAGAGCGAGGTGAACGGCCTCTCGTTTCGCGCGGCGATGATGGAGTCGATTGCGCCACGCCCCACGTTGCGGACCGCCCCAAGACCGAAGCGGATGCGCTTGTCCCCCACCACCGTGAACTTGTACCCCGACTCGTTCACGTCCGGCGGGAGCACCTCGATCCCGAGCTCGCGCGTCTCGTTGATGAACTTCACCACGTCGTCGGTCTTGCCGATGTTCGACGAGAGCGTCGCCGCCATCAGCTCGGCGGGGTAGTGACACTTGAGCCAGGCGGTGTGGTACGAGACCACCGAGTACGCGACCGAGTGCGACTTGTTGAAGCCGTAGCGGCCGAATGTCTCGATCTGCGCCGCCAGGTCCTCGATGATGCGCTTGTCGTGCCCCAGCGCAATCGCCTTGCTGGTGAACTTCCCCAGCTCAGCCTTGATCAGCTCCGCGTCCTTCTTGCCGACCGCCTTGCGCAGGACATCGGCCTCGGCGAGCGAGATCCCCGCCAGCACCTGCGCGATACGCATCACCTGTTCCTGGTAGGTGATGACGCCGTACGTGGGCTGGAGGATCGGCTCCAGCTCGGGAAGCTGGTACACCACCGGCTCCTCGCCGCGCTTGCGCCGCTGGTAGACCTTGTGCATTCCCGCGTCGAGCGGCCCAGGACGCATCAGCGCGTTCGAAGCGACCAGGTCGTCAAACCGGTCGCAGCGCATGCTCCGCAGCATGTCGGTGGCCAGCGCCGACTCGAACTGGAACACGCCGACCGTCCGCCCCATACGCAGCATGCGATAGGTATCGGGGTCGTTGTCGGGGATGGTGTCGAGGTCGGGGACTTCCTTGCCGCGCCCCCTGATGTTCTCCAGCGCGTCGTGGATGATCGTGAGCGTCGTCAGCCCCAGGAAGTCCATCTTCAACATGCCCGCCTTTTCCAGGCAGTTCATGTCGTACTGGGTGACGATCACCGTCTCCTCGCTCCCCGCGCCGGCCCCCTTCGACGACTGCGTGAAGATCGGGACGTAGTCGTCGAGCGGACCCGGGGCGATTACCACGCCGGCGGCGTGCACACCCGTGTGCCGCGACAGCCCTTCGAGCGCGATCGCGTAGTCGAGGAGTGTCGTGTAGCGCTCGTCGGTCTCGTACAGCTTCTTGACGTCGGGAACCTTCTCCACCGCTTCCTTCACGGTGAGGGAAAAGTTCGGTTCGTTAGGGATCAGCTTGGCCAGCGCGTCGGTCTCGGCCGGCGTGAAGCCGAGCACTCGCCCCACGTCCTTCACCGCGGCGCGCGACTTCATCGTCCCGAAGGTGACGATCTGTCCGACGGCCTCCTTCCCGTACTTGTCCCGGACGTACTCGATCACCTCGCCGCGCCGCTCGAAGCAGAAGTCGACGTCGATGTCGGGCATCGAGACGCGTTCCGGGTTCAGGAAGCGCTCGAAGAGGAGGTCGTACTTGAGCGGGCAGACGTCGGTGATCCGCAGCGCGTACGCCACCAGCGAGCCCGCCGCCGAACCGCGCCCCGGACCCACCGGGATCCCGCGGTCGCGCGCCGCCTTGATGAAGTCGTACGTGATCAGGAAGTAGCCGGAGTACCCCGTCTTGGTGATGACCCCCAGCTCGTAGTCGAGGCGCTCCTGCACGTGCGCCGGGAGCGGGTCGCCGTACCGGCCCTTCGCCCCGTCGGTCGCCAGCTGCACGAGGAGGTCGGCCTCACTCTGCACGCCGGCAGGGAGGGGGAACGACGGGACGTGGTACTTCTTGGAGAACACGACGTCGCACTCCTCGGCGATCTTGAGCGTGTTCTCCAGCACTTCCGGGTTGTCGGGAAAGCGCGCGGCCATCTCGGGGGCGCTCTTGAAATAGAGCCCCTCGTCGTACCTCATCCGGTCCTTGTCGTCCCGGTCCTTCCCCAGCCCGATGCAGAGGAGAACGTCGTGCGCGTCGTGGTCCCCTGCCCTGAGGAAGTGCGCGTCGTTGGTGGCGATGACCGGGAGCCCGACTTCCTTCGCCAGCTGGAAGACCTGCTCGTTGAGCCTGGCCTGCCCGCCGGAATCGTGCGCCTGCACTTCGAGGTAGTAGCGATCCTTGAACGTCTCGGCGTACCAGGCGGCGGCCTCTCGCGCGCCGGCCCAGTCATTCCGCTCCAGGTGCACCGCGATCTCCCCAGCCATGCACGCCGAAGAAACGATGATCCCCTCGCTGTACTTGGCCAGGAGTTCGCGGTCGACGCGCGGGCGCGTGTAGAACCCTTCGGTGTACGACAGCGAGGAGAGCTTGACCAGGTTCCGGTAGCCGACGATGTCGCGAGCCAGGAGCACCAGGTGATAGTACGGCTTCTGGCCCGGGGCGGCGCGCGCCTTGAGGCGGCGGTCGCCGGGGGCCACGTAGGCCTCCATCCCAATGATCGGCTTTAGCTTGGCCTTCTTCGCATGCTCCTGGAACTCCCAAGCGGCGTACAGGTTGCCATGGTCGGTGATGGCGAGGGCCGGCTGCTCGAACTCCAGCGCACGCTTGATCAGGCTGTCGATCCGGTTCGCCCCGTCGAGGAGCGAGAATTCCGAATGGCAGTGCAGGTGGACGAAGGACATGGCGCGTAACTTAGTGGTCACCTACCGCCGCGCCAAACGGAGCGGCCGGGGCGCCACGACTCGTATCTCCTTGACAATGCACCGGTTAACCGTTGTCAATCTCGCGCCATCGTTCATCGGGCCCGGGCGTGGCTGACGGCGCCCGTAGGTCGCGCCGGCGCTTGCGACTGGCGGCACGCATCGCCGGGCTGGCCCTGGCCGCCGTGCTCCTCCTCGCGCTGGCGGCCGCCGTCGCCACGCCGATGGGGCGCTACGTGGCGCGCGCGGCCTGGGAGGAGGGGAAAATCCTCGCCCGGCGCCGCGCCATCGCCGACATCCTCGCCGACACCGGGAGCGCCAGCACCGTGACCTCGGGCGAGCGCCGACGGCTGCAACTCGTGGTCGACGCCCGCACCTTCGCGGCGACGGCGATCGCCCTCGACGCGGGCGAGTCGTTCACCACGTACTCTGCGCTCACGCGCGACACCCTGGTCCTCGTCCTCTCTGCCGCCCGTCGCGATACGCTGGCCCCCTATACCTGGTGGTTCCCGGTCGTCGGCCGCTTTCCGTACAAGGGGTTCTTCGACTTCGGCGAGGCGCAGCGCACGGCCGCGTCGATGCGGCGAGGCGGGCTCGACACGTACGTGCGCCCGGCATCGGCGTTCTCGACGTTAGGCTGGTTCAACGACCCGCTCCTCTCCACCACGCTGGCGATGGACTCGCTCGACCTCGCCAACACCGTCATACACGAGCTCACGCACAACACGCTCTTCGTGAAGCACGAGGTCACCTTCAACGAGTCCTTTGCCTCGTTCGTCGGGGCGCGCGGCGCCATCGAGTTCTTCCGCTCGCGCGGGGCCCCGCGCGCGGCGAAACTCCTGGAGGCCGAGTGGCGCGACCAGAAGCTCCTTGGTTCCTTCTGGGGGGCGACGCTCGCCGCCGTCGACTCGGCCTTCGCGCAGCATCCGCGCGACTCGACGGCCCGCGTCGCGGCCCGCGACACGGTCTTCGCGCGCATGCGGCAGGTGCTGCTGCGAGACCTCGCCCCGCGACTCCCCACCGTTCCGCGCCCGCAGCTGCAACGGCTTCCCCTCGACAACGCGGCGCTGCTCGCGCGGCAGGTGTACGCCGCCGACCTCTGGCTGTTCGATGCCGTGCACGCGCGCGCCGGGGGCACCATTGGCCAGACGGTCGCGCTGGTGGCCCGGCTCGTGCGGGAGTCGCCTCGGGATCCGTTTGGCGCGCTCCGCCGCTGGCTCGATGCGTCACGTCCCGAACACTCCCCTTCCGCGACGGGTGGGGGATGACCCATCATCCATCGCTGGCGCACCCGAGTCCACCGTAGCTCCTCATGACCGAACGCAGCTCCGACCCCTCGAAGACACGCGCGTCACTCGAGCGCGCGTCTCTGGAGCGCCCGTCGCCGGAGCACTCGTCGAAGGGATGCACGTCGCGCCGGCGCGATGGGGCCGCGGAGGCGCCGCCGAGTGGTCCGCGCGGCTCGGCCTGGCGCCACGCCATCGAGGTGGAAGAGGCGTTACGACCGATGGCGGCGGCGGCCGATGCCGAACGCCGAGCCGGCCTGCCCTACGCACGGCTTGCAGCTAGCGTGGCGGCGACGGGCGCCGTCGCGGTGCTGGGCTCGATCGTCCTCTACCGCCGGGAGCTGGCGCGCGAGCGACTGGCGCGACCGCCTCAGTTGCAGGGGGAGCCGGTGGCCGGGATCCCGGCGTTCGTGCGCCCCCGTATCGCGGTGGCGGCATGGCAGGACAGCACGGGGGCCATGGGATGCGCGATGGCCCTGTGGCTGGTGGTGGTCGCCATTCCGCGCACCCGCCGCCTCGCGATGCGATGGGCCGCGGTCCCGGCGCTGATCGGCGCCGGCGCGTGGCTCGGCGCCAGGTGGTTTTTCACCTGAGCCCGTCGCCCGCGGCCACTTCACGCGCGGCCGCACCAGTCGGCGCGGCCGCACCAATGCCTGCGGTTCGCCCGGGCTACTTGAAGCGCTGGCGCATGAGCGCACGCAGGTCGACCGCGGCGGCCGGGGGGATGGCGTCGACCGGAGCGACATCGTCCCAGCGGGGAACGACCTTCTCCATCTGCTCGCGCACGCCACGGTCGAGGAATCGGGACATCTGGTCGATGGAGTAGTCGGCGCCGCGGCGTGAGCCGTACGAGTTGAGGGGATAGGTGACGGCGAGGTGGTTCCGCGCGCGGGTCATGGCGACGTACATCAGGCGCCGCTCTTCTTCCAGTTCGTCGTCGTCGTTCATGGCCCGCGCCATGGGGAAGAAGCCGTCGACCGCCCAGATGAGGAAAACGGCGTCCCACTCCTTCCCCTTGGCGCTGTGCACGGTGCTGAGGATGAGGGCGTCGTCCTCGTCGGTCGTCCCGCCGGCCAGGTCCTGCGTGGCTTGGGGAGGCTCGAGCGCCAGGGCGGCGAGGAAGGCCCCTCGGCTCGGGTAGCCGCCGGCGATCACTTGCAGCTGGTCGAGGTCGGCCAGACGCGGCTCCACGCGGTCGTAGCGCTCGCGCAGGATGTCGTCGTACACCAGGCGCACGCGCGCCAGGTCGTGTCCCACGGCGTGCCCCTCGCCCTGGACCCCGTCGCGCCCCGCCAGCTGCTCGAGCAGGGCGCCTAACGTCACGTGGGCGGCGCGGGCGCGGGGCGGCAGCGCCCAGCGCTGGAAGGCGCGCGGATCCCACGCGTTCGACGCCATCGAGGCGATCGCCGCGCGCGCCGTCGCCTCCCCGATGCCCGGCAGCAGCAACAGGATGCGATACCAGCTCACCTCGTCGCGCGGGTTCTCGAGGATGCGCAGGAAGGCCAGTACGTCCTTCACGTGCGCCGCCTCGAGGAACTTGAGCCCTCCCCACTTCTCGAACGGGATCTTCCGGTTGGTGAGCTCGATCTCGAGGTCCGCCGACATGTAGCCGGCGCGGAAGAGGACCGCCATCTCGCGCAGCGGCGTCCCCTCCTCGTGTAGCTCGAGGATGCGCTCGACCACGAAGCGGGTCTGCTGCGCCTCGTCCTGCACCGAGACGAGCCACGGCTTGTCGCCCCCCTCGCGCTTGGTCCACAGGTTCTTGGTGA
>DAIESF010000149.1 GCA_027346425.1 Gemmatimonadota bacterium
TCGGCTTCGGCCGCATCGCCGAACGCCCGTGGGCGTCGGGCGGGCTCCTCGGCGTCCGCCCCGTTCTCACCGTCACCCTCGCCGCCGACCACCGGGCGACTGATGGACACTACGGCGCGCGCTTCCTCGCTGAAATCGACCGCCTGCTGCAGGCGCCGGAGGCCCTGTGACCACGACCGAGATACGGGACGCCATCTTCCGCGCCCTTCGCCGCATCGCCCCCGAGGCCGACGCGGCTACGCTCGACGGTGCTCGACCGATCCGCGAGCAGGTCGACCTCGACTCTATGGACTTCCTCAACTTTCTCGTCGGCGTTCACAAGGAGACTGGAGTCGACGTGCCGGAGGAGGACTACCCCAAGGTGGCCACGCTCGACGGGTGCGTGGCGTACGTGGAGGCGCGGCGCCCTCCTCGCGGGTGACGTTTCGCCGGGAATGACGGATATGGAAAGAGCCCGGCCGCGCCATCGCGCGACCGGGCTCTCGAGTTGCCCCTCCTGGGCTCGAACCAGGACTCTTCTGATCCAGAGTCAGACGTGTTGCCAGTTACACCAAGGGGCAGTGCAGGCTTAACGCACTGAACGCGAATAATACCAACGCGTTACCCCGCCTGCAAACCCACTGAAAGGCGCGCGTAACCACTGGCCAGACATGGCGTTCCACCTCCCGGGCACGGCCCGCGGATGGCCGGGAATCGGACTCGCGAGGGCCCCGGGGGCGGCGCTTTGACGATTGCCGCCCTGTCACCCAGTTCGTCCATCTTGGGGTCCGCGATGGGACCCGGCTTACCCGCGTCGCCGAAGGGACCACGTTGCCGAGCACTGGGTCGACTTGACCATGAGGTACCGCGCAGAAATCGACGGCTTGAGGGCGGTCGCCGTCATCCCCGTCATCCTCTTCCACGCGGGCCTTGCGGGATGCAGCGGTGGCTTTGTCGGCGTGGATGTCTTCTTCGTCATCAGCGGCTACCTGATCACGTCGATCATCCTGCAGGACGTCGACGCCGGTCGCTTCTCACTCGCCAGGTTCTACGAGCGACGAGCCCGACGCATCCTGCCGGCGCTGTTCGTGGTGATGGGTTCATGCCTCCCGTTGGCGTGGCGCTGGCTGTCCCCCTACCATCTCCGCGACTTCCTGGAGAGCGTCGGAGCCGTCACGCTCTTCGGCTCGAACATCCTCTTCTGGCGCGAGAGCGGCTACTTCGCGACCGCGGCGGAGCTGAAGCCACTGCTGCATACGTGGAGCCTCGCGGTGGAGGAGCAGTACTACTTCATCTATCCGCTCTTCCTGCTCTCGGTGCTGCGCCTCGGCAGGCGAGCGGCGCTCGTGAGCCTGATGGGCATCGCCGCACTCAGTCTCGCGTTTGCGCAGCTGGGCGGGCTGATCGATCCCAGCGCGACGTTCTACCTGCTCCCCACACGCGGATGGGAGCTTCTCGTCGGAGCGGCAACGGGATTCCTCCTGAGCGGGACTCCGCGCGCAGACACGCGGCCGTTCGAGCGACCACGCGTCCAACAGCTCGGGAGCCTGTTGGGACTGCTGCTCATTGGCGCGAGCATCGTCACCTACGATGCCGGCACGCCCTTCCCTGGGGTCTACGCCCTTGCACCCACCATCGGGGCGGCGCTCGTGATCCTGTGCGCCTCACCGGAGACGCTGGTGGGACGGGCGCTCGGGCAGCCACCACTCGTGTTCCTCGGACTAATCAGCTACAGCGCCTATCTCTGGCACCAGCCACTGTTCGCGTTCGCGAGGCACCGTAGCCTTGGCGAGCCCGCACCGCGCACCCTTGCCTTGCTTTCCGTGTTGTCGCTTGTCCTTGCGGCGATGACGTGGCGATGGGTCGAGACGCCGTTTCGCCGCAAGGACGTCGTGCCGACACGGACGCTCGTTCGGTTGTCGTTCGCCTTTAGCGCTGCATTCCTCTCCATCGCCGTCGCCGGGCATGTCGCGCAAGGATTCCCGGAGCGCATGCCGGCATCCGTCCGTCCCCTGCTGGCGATGCGCGAACGATACAAGGCGCAGCGCAGGGAGGGAGGATGCCTGATCGATCGCGATGCGACGACGCTTGGTGACTGCGTACGAGGCGACAGGCGAGGGCGCCGGCGTTACTTCCTGGTGGGCGACAGTCATGCGGCAGCCCTTGCCCGCGAACTCGCCAGGCAACTGGCCCCGCGAGACGTCGCCCTCGTGCAGCACACCAAGGATTCGTGCCCGCTTGCCATCGACTTCGTCGGCGTGTCGTCCGCATCGTGTGCGGTGTACGACGAGGCGCTGATGAAGCGCATCAGGGACGATGATCCGGACGCCATCATCGTGTCCTCGCGCTGGTCGTACTATCTCTCGGATGACGACTATTTCAACGGCGTAGGGGGACGCGAGACACGGCCGCGAGAGAATCACTTCAGCGTGCGCAGCGTGCCGTCGTCGGCGCCATCGTCCGAGCGCCGTGTGTTCATGGTGCAGGCGTACCGAAACGCGTTGCAGCGGTTGATCGCCACGGGGAAGACGGTCGTCCTGGTGTACCCCGTGCCGGAACAGGGCTGGGATGTTCCGGCGGTCATGGCGAAGGCGTCGCTGTGGGCCGATTTTCACGGCGAGGACCTCGCGGTGCCGACTTCCGTCGTCGATCGCCGTCATGCATACGTGGTCGAGGCATTCGATGGTCTGGGTTCGCGTCCAAACCTCATTCGCATTCGCCCTCGCTCCATCCTCTGCGGAACGCTGGTCACCGCAGGGTGCGCGGCACAGATCAAGGGGACGCCCCTGTATTATGATGACAACCACCTGTCGGATGCGGGAGCCGCGTTGGTAGTCAGGCCAATCGTCGACAGCCTCGAACGCAAGGGAGCATCGTGAGTGTCGCAGGGATGATCGCTGAGGGTCGCACCCCCGGGAGCGATGCGACGTCGCTCGACGGCACGCCGGCAGCCGGTGCATCATTGGATCTTCCGGCCAATCTGTAGCGTACGAGTCGGTACCCGGTCCGCAGCGCACGCCCTCCGCGGGCTCCCCCAACTCCGCATCATGCCCCGTCGACGCTCCCTCGTGGCCCTCGCCATTCTCGCCGTGGGAGCCTGTCGCGCGGCCGTTCCGCCATGGGGGACGTCAATCGACGCGGCGAAGCGGAATGCCGACAACGTCTTCGCCGGATTCGCCTTTCGTTTCTACAACGTCCAGCGCGACCCCCGCTTCGCCGCGGCGCGCCCAAAGATGGCGAACGCGGCGCTCGCCCCGTCGCGCATCTTCAATGACACGACGATCTGGTCGGCGATGTCCCTCGATTCGGTGCGGGCCCTCTACCTGCACGCCGAAATGACGGACAGGGGCTATCTGTTCTCGGCGCGCCCTGCCGCCCCCTACCCCGTCCGCCTGGGTGACGAGCGGCACTTCATGCAGCTCACCCGCCTGGAGCGCGACCGCTACGAGTGGATCACCCACGTCGACCACGGCATCGGCCCCGTTCGTGCCGGCGAGGCGGCGACAGCGATCGGGACGCTCCTCACTGCCTTCGAGGGGCGCACCGGCCCCGCCATCCTCGCCGACGCGCGAGCGACGTTTCCACGGACCGGACGTCACCTCGGTCAGATGTTCACCGTCGACTCGCTCCGCTCGACGCCACTGGCCGACGGTTCGACAACATTCGCCCTGCATCTCGTCATCACGCCCGATACCGTGCGGCGCCGGTATCCATACTTCGCGGCCTACCTCGACAAGTACGTGATGCCATCCGAGGCGCGCATGCAGCTCGTGGACCAGGGAGGGGCCCAGTTCCTCGACCTCGACCTCCAGCGTGGCGCCGCCACCGTGCGGCTGCGTGCCAGGGGCGGGCGCCTCGTTACCCTCGCCGGCCCTCCGCGTCCGATCACCGATTCACTCCGCGTTCGGTTCGACTTCTCGGCCAAGTTCATGATGTTCCGCGTCGGCTTCACCAACCTGGTCGGCGACTTTACCGTCGAGCGAGGGGAACACGATCGGGCATGGATGCTGCGCTTCCGCCGCGAGCCGGAGTGGAACTTCCCCCTCGCCACCAACCGGCTGATCAGGAGTCCGCTCCGCAGCCCGTTCGAGGGTCGGGGGAGCGAATTGCGCCTGGCGGTCCGCGACGACCTCGGCAACCAGGCGATGAGCGTGCGGCAGGCGCGCATTACCGTGAAGGAGAGCGCCATCATGCGCTGGCTGGGCGGGCTCGGCTCCACGGCATTCGGCGACTTCGCCGGCCGGTCGGAGGCGGAAGAGAACCGCTTCCTCATGGAGCTCTTCGGGGCGCTCCGGCTGGACGTCGCGGCGTTTGCCCCCTAAGCACCGCGGAGCTAAGCCGAGCGCCCCTGGGCACCTTGCACACCCCCGAACGCAAGAAAGGCCACCGACTCTCGTCGGCGGCCTCGTGGTCAGTGCTGGCTGAACCTCTCAGGGTTCGCCAAGCTCGTTGCCATTGGAACTCTCCGTCCTACCGGACAACGGCTGGCTAATTACCCTGCGGCGGTTTCCCGCCTTGTCGCTCGGCGGCTCGTGGCCGCCCGTGGTCTGCTTGCCGACCGACGCCGGCATCTATGGAGCTGAGGGGGATCGAACCCCTGACCTCTGCAGTGCGATTGCAGCGCTCTCCCAGCTGAGCTACAGCCCCGTGCTGCCAGAATTGCGCCACCTGATTGACGACGGTCGCACTCCGGCGTAACGACGCGGCCCCGCGTTGGCGGGGCCGGCGTTGGAGGGAAACCTAGCCCCCTCCTGCCCGATGTCAAGCCGACCGCACCTAACCTCTGGAACAACCGTAACTTGCCTCATCGTTCACGGTGAAGACGTGACGGTCTGGCAACGACCGTGTCACGACAATCGCCCCCCCTCCTGCCCTCGCCCGTGGGTTCACACCTGCACGCCCTCGCCAGCCAGTTCGTCCGCGACCAGCTCTCGCTTCGCGGCACGCGCGTCAACGACAAGCGCACGCAACCCGAAGGGGAGTTCATCCTCTACTGGATGCAGAGCACCCACCGGTTCGAGGAAAACTGGGCGCTACGCTTCGCGATCCTCGAGGCCGACCGGCTCAACAAGCCCCTCGTGATCCACCAGGGGCTCGACCCGACGTACGAGCACGCGAACGACCGGATCCACGGCTTCATCCTGCATAACGCCCGCGAACTGGCCGCGCGGGCGACGGCCCAGGGGCTCCACTACCACTTCGTCCTGCGCCGCCGCCGCTCCGACGATCGCCGCGTTGTCGACCGCCTGGCGGCACGGGCTGCCCTCGTGGTCACCGACCGCTACCCGACCTGCGGGATCGCCGAGCGGACGCAGCGACTGGCCGACCGCGTGAACTGCCGGGTGGTGGCCATCGAATCGCACGCCGTGGTTCCGTCAGGCGCAATCGAGAAGGAGGAGTACGCCGCGCGCACCATTCGCCCCAAGCTGCAGAAGCTCCTGTCGCTGGCGCTCGAGGGGGTCGAGGATCACCTCCCGCGCCGGGCGGTCACCTCGGCACTGGCGGCCTCCCTGCGCGATACGCTTGGAGTGGAGCCGCTGGACCTGCGCAACGCCGACCTGGCGACCGAGATTGCCGCTTGCGAGATCGACCATACGGTGCCGCCGGTGGCGATGGTGAGCGGCCTCGACGCCGCCCGCCGCCGGCTGCGCGACTTCTGCGATGGTGCCTTGGCCGACTACGCCGAACGCCGAGCGGACCCGAACGACGCCGAGGGATCGAGCCGGCTCTCGCCGTACCTGCACTTCGGGCAGCTGAGCGCCGCCGAGGTGGCGCGCGCGGCCCTCGCATCGCCGCACACCGCGCAGGCCGAGAAGTTCATCGACGAACTGGTCACCTGGCGCGAGCTTGCGCTCAATTTCTGCCTGCGCAACCCAAACTACGGAACGCTGGCGGGCCTCCCCGACTGGGTCCATCGCACGATGGCGAAGCACGCCGGAGACGAGCGGGAGGCCACCTACACGCTCGAGCAGTTCGAGCGTGCCGGGACCCACGACGCATTGTGGAATGCCGCGCAGCGCGAGTTGGTGCTCACCGGCGTGATGCACAACGTCGTGCGCATGCTCTGGGGCAAGGCGGTGCTCCAATGGAGCGCGCACTACGCCGATGCGCTGGCGTGGCTCGTACACCTCAACAACAGGTACGGACTGGATGGCCGCGACCCCAGCAGCTACGGTGGCATCCAGTGGTGCTTCGGGAAGTTCGACCGTCCCTTCTACGATCGCCCGGTGCTGGGCGTGATCCGCCCCATGTCGCTCAAGCGCGCCCGGGAAAAATGGGACGTCGACCGCTACGTGCGCCGCTGGGGGGGGGGCCCCGTCAGGCGCACACCCCGAGCGCCCGCTCCATCCCTAAC
>DAIESF010000214.1 GCA_027346425.1 Gemmatimonadota bacterium
CACCGGGTGAGGAATGGTTCGCAGCGCCTCCTCCGTCAACGGGGCTTTCTCCCCCATCCAGGTCATCATTTCCGCTGTGGCGCGAAGCAGCGCCTCCCACCCCAACGCAACATGGGTCCGGGCGAGGCTCTCGGCGAAGGTGGGGACGTTGGCGCGGACCGTGGCGGGGTCGAGGAACGCCGTTTCTCGCGCCGCGCCTCCAACGGTCCACTGCAGCTTGGTGCCGATGGTGGCGACACGGATCACGCGCGGAGGACGTCGGCGGCCAGCGACTCCACCCGCAGGAGCTCCGGCGGCGGGAGCGGCGTGGCGCCGTGCCCGGCACGTTCCGGCAGATGCACCATATCGTCAGGTGCAATCCTGGACGCGAGGGGCGCCAAGTGGGCGCGGGAGCCAAGCGCGCCGTGCAGCAGAAGGATGGGAGGGTTCACGAGCGTGGATTGGGAGCGGGGGGGCGGCAAAGGATGCCGGGCGCCGGAGATTAACGTACCGCCGCAGCGATCGTCTGATTGGCAACAGGCGCGATGCATCCCGGCCAGCACCCCACAGGAGAGACACTCATGCGTGCACCATTCATGACTTCATTTCTGACGACCGTCGCCCTCGTCACGGTGGCCAACGTCGCCAGCGCCCAGGTGACCGACGCGGCTCGCGCCAGGTGCAAGGAGGGGACGCGCTGCGACAAGGTCGAGGACCGGCGCGACCGCCGCGAGGACGTGCGGGACCGGAAAGAGAACGTGCGCGACCGCCGCGAAGACGTAGCCGACCGTCGCGAGGATGTGCGCGACCGCCGAGAGGACGCGCGCGACGTGTTGCACGACGGCGGGCGTCGTGACCGCTTGGAGGATCGGGCTGATCGCCGCGAGGACGTGCGCGACCGCCGCGAGGACGTGCGCGACCGCCGCGAGGACGTGCGCGACCGCCGCGAGGACGTGCGCGACAAGCGCGAGGACGTGCGGGACCGGAAGGAGAACGTCCGCGACCGGAAGGAGAACGCCCGCGAGCGTCGGCGTGAGAAGCGGCAGAAGCCGTAGCCATCAGCCGCGCGATACCGTCACGCCCCGGAGCGCGCGATGCGCGGTCCGGGGCGTGACTGCCACGGGGAGCGTCGAGCGACGCCCGACCCTCCTCGCGCGCGGCGCTGGCGGCGCCTGACCTCAGCGCCTGAAGCCTGGGGCGACGGGCTCAGCCTGGGCGGGCACTCCGTCGAGTTCCTTGTCACTCGCGGGCGCGCGGAACTGCGCCGAGGGTGACACGGCGAGGATCCCGAGGCGCGTGACCGTGGTCAGGAGCGGAATCCCGAGCCCGGTGCCGACGAGGACGAGGTTGGCGGCGAGTATGCGCCCAGTCCAGCGGTTGACGAGACTTCGGTCGCGCGTGACGACCAACGCCAGAACCGCTGCCCCGTTCATGAGGACGAAGGCGCCGAGCGAGTACGTAAAGGCGCGGGACCCGGTGCGCGCGAGCCATTCCAGCAACGCGGATTCCATGCGGCAGCTCCACTGCGGGGGGCGGCGATGCTCCGCTGGGTTGGGGGGCGGAGCGCAGCCGTCCGTCGAGGCGCTGCCCTACGCTACCACTTACCAGCCGATCCCGCGAGAGGGGAGCCCGGTGGCCGCCCGGACCCGCTTCTTCGCATCGCGGGCGCTCTCCCCGGCATAGCGAGCCGCCCCCTCCACCGAACCCAGGTGCACACTTCCCGTGACGCGAATAGTGGGCGCCGCCCGGTCGGGCACCACGGACGGGTCGGGGGTGTGCGTGACCGATGACGCGAAGCCTTCGACCTCCATCTCGACGCGGATTCCTGGCGGGAAGAAGAGTTCGACCGAACCCATCACGACGCGTAGCTCGATGACCGACACCCCCTCCGGAATGCGTGCCTCGCGCAGGTCGATCACGGCGCTCCCGGCCACGCAGGCAATCCTGAGGAGTCGCGGCATCTCCCAGTCCCCCTTCCGCTCGTGGGAGCTGAAGAACGACGTCAGCCCGCCGCGCTCCCGCGCCTGTGGGGCGGGAACGACGCGATGCTGGGCGAGGCGCGCGGGAAGTGAGGGAGTCATGGCGGTCAACGGGGCGGTCGTGCGGCTACGCGCGCGGCGATTCAACGGGGGAAACGAGTGCGGAAATGACGACGTCCAGCGCCGCCGCATCGGGGACCGTCCCCTGCGCGAGACGCGGACTCCCACCGCCTCGTCCTCCGAGCGTGCCTAACGCCGCCTTGAGGGCACGCCCCGCATCCACACCGCTGTCGTCGGAGGCCGCGACGAGGATCGCGGGAGGCGCGGCAACCGCGGCGACATACACTGCCTTGGGGAGCGCGGCGAAGGCCAGGGCCATCGTCCGGACCTCGTCGACCTTTCCCTGCGCGCGGAACTCGACGAGCCGGCGGACGCCGTCGGCGTCGGGGGTCAGGGCGGCGTAGCGGTCGCGCGCGCGCGTTGCGCTCACCTCCTCGTCCAGGCGCTTCCGCTCGTTCTCCAGCGCCCGCAGCTGATCACCCTGCGCCGCGACGATCCCCCCCAACTCGTCGATGCTGCACGACAGCCCGTTGGCCATGCGCGCGAGGAGCTCGTAGTCGGCGCGGACGCGGGCGATGGCGCGCGCGCCACAGAGGAATTCGATCCGGGTCGTCTTGCGCACCTTCTCCGTGCGTCGAAGAACGATCGGGCCGATCTCGCCGGTGGCGCGCACGTGCGTCCCACCACAGGCGCTCCGGTCCATCCCCGCAATGGTGACAATGCGCAGGCTCCCCGCGCGATCGGACGGTTTCCGCAACCCGACGGCCGTCGCTGCATCCTCGTAGCCCACCGTGACGGGGTGATTCTCGGTGACGGCGGCATTGGCCAGTCGCTCGAGCTCTGCCACCGTCGCTGGGGCGATCGACTCTACGGCCAGATCCACGGTGGACGACTCTGGGCCGAAGTGCACGCTCACCGTCTCCCACCCGAAGCGGTCCGCGCACACCGCCGACACGAGGTGCTGCCCGGTGTGCTGCTGCATGTGGTCCCAGCGCCGCTCCCAATCCACCACCCCCTCGACGACGTCCGCGATCACCGGGGCGGCCATGAGGTGGGCCACGCGATCGTCCTCGTCGACGACGTCGGTCACGGCCACCCCCGCCAGCGTCCCCAGGTCGTGCGGCTGTCCTCCCGACGTCGGGTAAAACGCCGAGTGGTCCAGGTAGAGGCGGCGCCCCTCGTCGCCCCGTTCAACCACGCGGGCCTCGAAGCGCGTGCGATAGGCGTCGTCGTAATACAGCCGGTCGGTCATGGGGGCGTCCCTAGCGGGTGGCGGGCGGGACGGGCGATTCGCCAGCGCGGCAGCGCACGCAGATCATCTTCGCCCCGAAGGCGATGAGGAGCTTGCGTCCGATGGAGCCGTGGAGGTGCTTGGCGCAGAGGATTCGGCGGCACTGCACGCACACCCCGCCGGTGTTCACGGCGAAGGGGATGTTGCACTCGTCGCACTCGGTCCTGAAGATCGACTTCTGGAAGATCGGCACGGGGTCGCTCGCGGGGCGTTCGTCGGTCTCCCCAAATCTAGGGGGCGTCTTCCCATGTCACGACGTCGCCGGCGCGAATCGTCCCGCCGTCGAGCACGTGACCGAAGGCGCCGCCCCCCCAGGCGGGGAACATCCGCTCTCGTAGCCCGTCGAGCGCCTCATCCATGCGCTCGCACGGCTTGGTCTCCCCCGTGATGGCGATGCGGCACTCGCCAATGCGCAGGACGCGCCCGCGCGCCCCGGCGAGCGGACAACCGCTGACCATCAGGTTGGCGCGCCGGGCCGAGGGATCCAGTGCCCCGCCGAGGGTAGCCATGTGCCCCGCCCACACCGCGCGCTCGATGAGGGTGACCTGGCGGCGCCCGCCACGGTTGGCATTGCCCACGATCCCCTGCCCATCGAGTTGCACCTCGCGGACGGGGTCCATGGGGCCGCGCTTGGCGCGCTTCACCCACAGCTGCTCGAGGATGCCGGCCCGGGGTGTCACGTTAGGCACCGGCCGGCGAGGAGCGGAACATGAAGAACACCGCGCCAAGAATGCACAGCGCCGCCCACAGGTAATCGAGCTTGAGCGGCTGCTTCATGTAGAGCACGGCGAACGGGACGAAGACGGCGAGGGTGATCACCTCCTGCAGGATCTTGAGCTGCGGAAGGGACAGCACGGTGTAGCCGATGCGATTGGCCGGCACCTGCAACAGGTACTCGAAGAGCGCGATCCCCCAGCTGGCGAGGGCGGCGACGTACCAGGCCCGCGCCCCCAGGTTCCGGAGGTGGGCGTACCACGCGAACGTCATGAAGACGTTGGAGCAGGCGAGGAGCACGACGGTGCGGACGAGCGGGGTCATGAGAGGGCGGGCGGTGGGGCGCGGTGGGGCGCGGTGGGGCGCGGGCGGGCGCGGGCGGGCGCGGGCGGGCGCGGTGGGTGCCGGCGTGCTAGAGCTCCGGGAGGAACCAGGCTCGGGCTCCCGCGAAATCGAGGATGAGGGCGCCGCCCTCGCCAACCGTGAAGTGCGCCGTCGTCTCGTGGGATGTGGTGGGGCTCTCGGTGTGGAGCAGGTCACCCTCGACCCGGTAGCAGAGGGCGATGACCTGCCGCCGATTACCGGCATCGAACGCATACAGGAGACGCCCGCCCGTCTGGAAGTCCATGCTCACCCCGGGGGCGAATTCGAGGGGAGGGTCGGCGCGGAGGAGACGCCAGCGCCCCAGGACGGGCGGGTCGGGTGCGGTCATGGCGCCCCGGGGGGACGCTGCGAAGGCGGGGAGGGGCGACGGGAAACGAAAGGCCCAACGGCGCCGCCGGCGCGCTCCGGTTGGAGCGCGCCGGCGTGGGCGCAGCAGGTCGTACCGCTGGTCGTACCGCAGGACGCCGATACGGGGTGGTACCGCAGGTGCACGGGCAGGTGACGGCAGCCCGGCACCGCTGTCACGCGACCCCTACTTCTTCTGCGCGTCCTTGAGCCACTTCACCGCCGCCTTGAACGCCTTTTCCTTGCCGCCGTGGCCGGCGTCGCCGAAGAACGCGCGATGCTTCGGGCGCCAGGCCCCTTCCTTGGTGCGGTGGTACCCCACACGGACGAAGTAGCCGTGGGTGCGGGTGGACTCCTGGTCGATGCGGCTGATCCCCGGCACGGTAGTGGCGCCGCTCTTCCGCTTCGCCGCCGGCTTCGCGGCCGGCTTCCTGGCGGCCTTCGCCGGCGCCTTCGCCGCGGACTTCGCGGGTGCCTTCTTCGCCGCCGCCTTCTTGGTTGCCTTCTTCGCTGCCATGTGGACTTGGGGCTGGGTTGCCGGTGCCTGACGAGCGCCGGTCAACGTCGTGGGAAGTGCGGGCGCCGGAAGTGCCAAGAGGGGGGTCCGGCGGCAGGCGCGCCTAGTATACCACCATCAGGAGAAATTCGCGCCCCCTGCCTGACGCGTCTCGTAAGGCAGGACTACCGTTAGGCCCCGTCCGTCACAAACTCGCGCGTCCCGGGACCCCCGCCGCTGGTGCCTGACGATTTCACCGCGGGTGCCTGACGAGGGACGCCTGACGCGGGATCCAGCGGCAGGTGCCGGCGGGAGCCGGCCGGTAGTCAGGGGGTGCCTGACGACAGGTTCACGGCGGGTGCCTCACGCCGGCGCCTGACGAGAGATGCCTGACGACACCCCCTACCGATTGGCACCCGGGCGCCCCCCCGGGCGGACCCCCTCGCATCCTCCCAATCCCCCCGCCTCGGGTGCGCCCCACCGGCGTCCGGCCGGGGTCTGGCCGGCGACTGGCCGGCGACTGGCCACCTCCGCACCCGGTCGGCCGCCGCCCCCCGCCAGTCGCTACCCCGTCCCGCCCGGCCGGAACTCGTCGATCGGGCCGAGGCTCTTCCGCATGAGCCACTCCGAGTGGCCACGCACGATGAAGTCCCGCAACTCGCCGACGGTCTCGAAGCCGAAGCGCTCGTACAGCGCCTTCGCCCGCGGGTTGAACGACGACACGCACAGGAAGACGTTAGGCGAGTCGCGATGGATGCGCGCCTCGGCGAAGGCGAGGAGCGAGCGCCCCAGGCCGCGCGAGCGCCAATCAGCGCGCACGGCGATGCTGCGGACGTATCCCACGAACGCCCCCTGCATCATCAGCAGGATGAAGCCAGCGACCGTGTCGTCCGCATCGAGCGCGACGTAAGCCTCCTGATCCGGCAGCTGCACGATGGCCAACGCGCGGTCGAAGCCACGCCCGAGCGTGATCCACGGCTCGCTCGTGCTCATGATGCGCGCGCAGGCAGCCGCGTCGTCCGGACCACGGAGCGGGACGATGCGCGGCGCGCCGGACGAGGTGGGAGGGGGCGAGGAATCGTTCACGGCGCGCGCGACGACCGGCGTGGCGCCTAGAAGCGCTCGCGGAACTTCCGGAACCCCTCCTGCAGCTCCCCGGCCATCTTCTTCGCCGCATCGCCCATGTCGTCCATCACGCTCCCATCGCCGTCCTTGTCGTAGCTGGCCACCTTCGCCTTGAGCTCGGCCAGCTTCTGGTCCAGCTGCACATCCATTTTGGCCAGCTCATCCTTGGCATCGGCCTTGGCCAGGTGCATCTGCACCCGCAGCTCGTCGCGCTCCCGCTCGAGGTCGGTCATGAGCTGTTGCACCTTCTGGCGCCATTCGTTCATCGGGTCCTCCGAACGCTGAAGTAGGCCTGCCTAACGTCTTTCGCCGGGGGCGAGGGGCGAGACGCGCACCGCCGTCCCATAGCACAGCACTTCCGTTACCCCGGTCATGATCTCGGTGCCATCGTAGCGCACGCAGAGCACGGCGTTGGCCCCCAGCTCCTCGGCGTGGGCAATCATCTGCGCAAAGGCGTCGGCGCGCGTGCGTTCACACAGCTCGGTCATGAGCGTGATGTTCCCCCCCACCAGCGTCTGCAGCGACGCCCCGATCGTCCCGAACAGGGAGCGGGACCGCACGACGATGCCCCGCACCACGCCCAGCGTCTCGTCGATCCGGTATCCATCCAGGGTCATCGCCATCGTCACCATCGAGGCCTTCATGCTTCCTCACGGAACAGGTGTGGTGGCGCCCGGTGTACCCGCGGCACCGACAGTCATGCCAACACGCAAACTGCTGGAGCCGGATCGCCGGCAAGGGAACGTTGACGCCCAGCGGGGAGCCTCGGCGTCCGGGAATTGCCGTATCCCTCTGCCCTCCTGCCCGAGACGCAGGGCTAGAAGCGGACGCCGACGAGCGCCGCGATGAGGGAGCGCTCGCGTCGCTGCAGCGCGATCCCACCGTCGTCACCACGGAGGCGGTGGACACGCGCCTCCA
>DAIESF010000221.1 GCA_027346425.1 Gemmatimonadota bacterium
ATCGCTCGAGGCCTCCGGGCGATGGCGCGAGCGCACGCTCGGCGAGCCGGTCACCGTCTTCATCGAGGCGCGTGAAGTCGTCGTGCGGCTCGAGGCCACGGGTGAGGAACTCGCCGTCGCCCTGGCCGCAATCACCGGGGCTTCGTGGCGCGCCGGCGGCCTCTCGTTGCACCGTGACCAGGACGAGTTGCAGCTGCGAGGGGGCGACGCCCTCGATCGCGCCTGGCACGCGCTCAGCAAGCGCGCCTGCGTCGTCCCGGAGGTCGCGCGTGCCCTGCGCGCGCTTGGCGGCGCGCGCGGAGAGCGCAATGAGCGCAATGAGCGCAATGAGCGCAATGAGCGCGATGAGCGCGATGAGCGCAATGAGCGCGATGAGCGCGGTGTGCTCGGCGACCGTGGCGGCCTCGATGCGGCGCGAGTTCGCTTCTTCGCCCCGCTCATGCGGGCGCGACGCCGGCTCGAGGGAGAGGAGCCGATCGACTGGCTGGTGGCTGGCTTCGACGCCACGACGCTGGCCGACCGGATGCGGGGGACGCTCGGCGCCATTGCCGCCGAGCGACACCCCTCGAGCCCGGCGCATCGGCGCGCGCTGGAGGCGCGGCTGGTGGATGCGTGTGAACCGCTGTTCGAGGCGCTCGATCACGTCGCTGCGGCGGCCCGTGCGCTGCAGGCAGGCGAGGAGCCACAGCGTTTCGTGCGCTGGCGGGAGTGGGCGTCACAGGTACGCGCCCTTTTCGCCAGTGCCGACCGGTCGTGGCGCGTCATGTCGGCGGTCCTGAGCGGCGACGATCGTGCGCTACCGCCACCGCATAGGCGATGACGTCGATCGTCGCGTCCCCCCTCACCAAGTCGCGATCGCCCCACCATCATTTCGCGCCATGGTAGTCGGCCTCGGACTGGACATTGTGGACGTGGAACGCGTCGCCCGTATGCTCGAGCGCGAGGGGGAACGCGTGACGTCGCGTCTCCTGACGGAGAACGAGTGGGCGTACTGCTCCGGGATGCACACCCCTGCCCAGCATGTGGCGGCTCGGCTCGCGGCCAAGGAGGCCGCCTTCAAGGCGCTCGCCGGAACGGTCGAGGCGCGGGCGATCGGCTGGCGCGAGATCGAAGTGGTTCATGACGAGCACCGGCGGCCGTCGGTGACGCTCTATGGAAGGGCCGCCGAGCGTGCCCGGGAGCTTCAGGTAACCCGGACCCTTCTGACGCTCTCGCATTCCCGGCAGACGGCGGGGGCCGTCGTCATTCTCGAGCGTGACGGCTAGCCATCGGCGAGTTGTGCCGATAGATTCACTCGGAATAGCATTGAGAATCATTCTCAACCACGCTTCGCCGAACCCGTACGCCGTGTCTGGTTTCCTTCGTTGGTCATCGAGGCTCGTCATCGCGTTGAGCGCCGTCATCGCGACTGATGGTGGTGCACAGGCGCAGGAGCGTCCGGCCAAGCGCCTGGCCAGCATCGTCGGCGTCGCCGTGGAAGAGTACGCCAAGGCGATCGATCCCAGCGGGCGGCTGATATCGGACATGGAGTACGAGGAGGCGGTCTCGTTCCTGGCGGACGCGCGGGACGTGGCGCTCCGGCTGAGCGGTGACAAGGCGGCGCAGGCGCAGGCGCTCCTCGATTCGCTCGCCGACGTCGTCAAGGCGAGGCGCCCCCCGGCCGACCTCTCGGCGCTGCACGAGCGCTTCACCGCTTCGTTAGGCGCGGACGCCGCGCTCGACCTTCCCACGCGACGGGTCGACTTGGCGGCGGGGCGCACCATCTACGCAGAGCACTGCGCCGCGTGCCATGGCAACGCGGGGCGCGGCGACGGACCGATGGCTGTGGGAATGAATCCCGCGCCGCCGGCCCTCGGCGACGCCGCCATCATGGCCGATGTCTCGCCCGCCCTGATGTTCCGCATCACCAGCGTGGGGATCGCCGGAACGCCGATGCAGGCGTGGGGGGAGACGCTGTCTCCCGACCAGCGCTGGGACGTCATCAGCTACATCAATTCGATGCGCGCGCCGCGCCCCAACGCGCCGGGTGAGGGGATCTACGCGCAGCGTTGCGCCGGGTGCCACGGTGCGACCGGCGCCGGCGACGGACCGCTCGTGGCTGCGCTCACCAAGATCCCGGTGGACCTCAACTCGTTCGCCTGGCAGGCCGAGCGGAGCGACGCGCAGATCGTCGCCGCGATTCGGGCAGGGGTGCCGGGGACGGCGATGCCGCCCACGCGCGACCTCGAGGACGTAGAAGTTGCGGAGCTGGCGGCCCACGTGCGTGCCCTGTCGATCAGCGACAACCCGGGGACCGTCGCCGCGCGAGGCGACGTGCTCGATGCCGACGGCGTCGCCACGCGGGTCATGGCGGTCCTCGACGAGGCACTCACGGCGGCCCGCGCCGGGCGTCGCAGCGATGCGGGCGACCGGGCGTTCGACGCCTACATCGCCTTCGAGCCGCTGGAGACCCCGGCTCGCGCCCGCAATCCCGGGTTAGTCGCCACGATGGAGCGCCACTTCGCCGACTTCAAGGGAGCGGTGAAGGGGAACGACTTCCGCGCCGCCGAACACGCGCGCGACGCCATCGCCGCTGGTATGCCCGGGATCGTCGAGCTCACGCGGCCGGCGACCGGCTTCTGGGGGGCGTTCCTGCAGTCGTTGCTGATCATCCTGCGCGAGGGGTTCGAGGCGATTCTGGTCATCGGGGCGATCGTCGCCTTCCTGATCAAGACCGGGAATCGGAGCAGGCTTCGCGACATTTGGCTCGGCGTCGGTGCCGCGCTGGCCGCCAGCGCGGTCACGGCGGTCATCCTCGCCACCGTCCTCAAGGCACTCCCCGCCACGCGCGAGATCATCGAAGGGGTGACGATGCTGATCGCGGTCGCCGTCCTCTTCTCGGTGAGCTACTGGCTCATCTCGAAGGTCGAGGCGGCGAGGTGGCAGCAGTTCATCCGTGAGAAGGTGAACACCGCGCTGAGTGGCGGGGGAGGGACCGCGCTCATCGCCGTGGCATTCCTGGCCGTGTATCGCGAGGGGGCCGAGACCGCGCTCTTCCTGCAGGCGCTGTTCGCCGAGGGGGCAGTGGCCCCTGTGGCGCTCGGGATCGCTGTCGGGTTCGTGGGGCTGGCGGTGGTCTTCACGCTCTTCCATCGCTACGGGGTGAAGATTCCCCTGCGCCCGTTCTTCGGGGTGACGAGTGCGCTGCTGTACTACATGGCGTTCGTCTTCATGGGGAAGGGGATCCGCGAGCTGCAAGAGGGGAACGTGGTCCCGATCACGATCCTGAATGGGTGGCCCTCGTTGGAAGCGATGGGGATCTTCCCGAGCGTCGAGACGCTGCTGGCGCAGTTCGCGCTGGTGCTGCTGTTCGTCTTCGCGCTGGCGCGCACGTTCTGGCCCAAGCGTTCGGTGGCCCTCCCCACGATCCCGCCCCCGCGCCACCCCGTCCCGGAGCCGATCGAGGACCGGGTGAGCGCGCTCGAGCGCAGAGTCGAGTCGATCAGCCAGGTGGTCGAGGGAGACGGCGTCCGGGGGTAGTCACGGTCGCCGAGGACATGAACGATTCGGGGGCGGACCAACACGTGTTGGTCCGCCCCCGTTGTCATCGTGACCGCCAGCGCACCGAGGGGTGACGGGGGGGTCAGCGCCTCGTCAGGCGGCCACCTCGCGGATCCCCGGGCGGCCGGGTCCCGGCTTGCTGCGGGCGATCATCACGATGACGCCCACGGCTGCAACGGCGAGCCCGATCAGTTGCGCGGCGGTGAGGGGGCCGAAGAAGCGGTCGTCCTTGGCGCGGAAGAACTCCACGATGAACCGCTCCAGCCCCGCCATGACGCAGTACATCCCGAAGAGCCACCCCTGGGCGTGCTCGTGGTCGCGGAAGCGCCAGAGGATGAGGAACATCACCAGCGCCATCCCCGTCTCGTAGAGTTGCGTGGGGTGGACGGCGAGCACAGTGTCGGGCGTTGCGCCTGGCGGAATGGGGGTGCCGAACATCTGGCTCATGATCCCGGCCGTGCTCGGCGGCGACCCCTGGGGGAAGGCGACGGCGAAGCGCGAGGTCCACGGATGGCCGTAGTCGTCGCCCACCGCCCAGCACCCGGTGCGCCCCACCGAATACGCTGCGGCGATGGCCGGCCCGGCGACATCGGCGAATCGCGCGAAGGAGAACTTCTTGCGCGTGATGTACAGCCAGTTGAAGAAGACTCCGCCCATCAACCCGCCCCAGAAGACGAAGCCGGCACGCGTGAAGATGTCGTGCCAGTCGTGGGTGATGAAGAGGACGTAGTACAGCTTGCCGCCCACCAGCATCCCCAGCACCGAGGCGAAGACGAGGTCGGGGACGGCGAGCGATTCCCGCATGTGACCCCGGCGCGCGAGTTCGCGCTGGGTGATGATCTGGGCGATGACAAAGGCCATCAGCACCCCGATCCCGAATCCGGTGAGCGACAACGGCCCGATCTTGATCTCGAACGGATGGTGAATGATGTGATCCATGCGGAGGAGCGGCGTGCGTCCGGCGTGAGGGGGAAGAGAGGGGACGCGTTACGTCCGCATTCCCGGGAGGGGGAGAGACGCGTGCGCGTTCAGGGTCCAGTCGCTGGTCTCGCCTCGTTCGGCGTGAAAGAGCGCCGCCCGGGCGATCATCGCGGCGTTGTCAGTCGCCAGACGCACCGAGGGAGCGAACACCGTGGCCCCACGGTCGCCGAGCCGGCGTTGCATGCCCTGCACGAGTGCGCGGTTGCAGGCGACGCCCCCGCCGAGCACGACGCGCGTCCGCCCGTGTGCCTGCGCTGCACGATACGTCTTCTCGACGAGGGTGTCCACCAGTGCGTCCTGGAAGGCGCGCGCGATGTGCGGAGCGTCAGCAGCAAGGTCGGCGCTGTTGCGCACGGCATGCAGGGCGGCGGTCTTGAGCCCGCTGAACGAGACGTCGAAGTAGTCGGCGTCGCCAGGGTGCTGGTCGCGCCGCAGCATCGGGCGCGAGAAGCGGGAGCGCGCCGGGTCGCCGGTGGCGGCGAGCGCCTCCAGGGGACGCCCGCCGGGGTAGGGGAGTCCGAGCAGTTTGGCCACCTTGTCGAAGGCCTCGCCCGCGGCGTCGTCCCGCGTCGCCCCCAGCATCCGATAGTCGCCCCATGCCGCCACGTCGAGGAGGAGCGTGTGGCCGCCGGAGACCAGGAGGGCGGTGAAGGGGGGGACGGCGTCGGGCGCCTCGAGCGAGGTGGCGAAGAGGTGCCCCTCCATGTGATGCACCCCTAACAGCGTCTTGCCGGCACCGAGCGCCAGCCCCTTGGCGTAGCTCACCCCCACCAGGAGGGCGCCGACCAGGCCGGGGGCGTGCGTGACGGCGATCGCGTCCACGTCGGCAAGGGTGCAGTGCGCGTCGCGCAGCGCCCGCTCCACCACCGGGACGACGGCGGTGAGGTGGGCGCGCGAGGCGATCTCGGGGACGACGCCCCCGAAGACGCGGTGAATGTCCTGCGAGAGGATGACGAGTGATTGCAGCTGCACGCGCTCGCCGCTCCCCTCCACGACGCTCGCCGAGGTCTCGTCGCAGGAGGTCTCGAGGGCGAGGACGCGCATCAATTCGTCGCGGTATCGCTCACGCCCAGCATCTGGGCGACGACGGCACGGTTGGCGGGCGAATCCCAGTCGGCGGCACCGAGGTTGAGCTTGCGGATCCGCCCGTCGCGCCCGATCAGGAAGGTCGCGGGGATCCCCTGCGTCTGGAACGCCGCCTCGATCTTCCCGGTCCCCTCGTGCAGGATCTCGAACGTGAGGTGATGCTCGGCGACGAAGTCGAGGATGCGCTGCTCGTATCCGGGGTCGTCCACCGCGACGGCCACCACCTTGAGTCCGGCGTCGCGATAGCGGTCGTAGAGGCGCTGGATGCTCGGCATCTCGATGACGCACGGACCGCACCAGGTGGCCCACAGGTTGATGAGGACGACCTGTCCCTTGTAGTCGGCGATGCTCTTGGTGCGGGCGGTGCCGTCGAGCGTGGTGGCGTGGAATTCGGGCGTGGGCGAGCCGACGCGTACCTGCGCCATCGAGGTCCCGCCCAGTTCCGTCCCCGCGTACAGGGCCCCGCCGAGCACGGCGACGACCAGCGCGACGATTCCCCACTGCCGCGCGCTGCTCATACCTGCTCCGTGCAGCGCGCGCGGAGCGCAGCGATCTCGCCGCGCGGATCGCTGGCGGCGAAGATCGCGTTGCCCGCGACGAAGGTGTCGGCCCCCGCGCGCCAGCAGGCGGTGATCGTGTCGCGGGCGATGCCGCCGTCCACCTCGACCAGCGCGGCGTGGTTCCCGGATTCCTGCAGCAGGGTGCGGGCCTGGCGGATCTTCTCCAGGGTGCGGGGGATGAACCGCTGCCCGCCGAAGCCGGGGTTCACCGACATGATGAGGATCATGTTCACGTCGCCGGCGACGTCGGCAAGGGAGGCGACCGGGGTCGACGGGTTGATCGTGACGCCGGCCAGGCACCCCAACTCGCGAATGCAAGCGATCTGGCGGTGGAGGTGCGGCGCCGCTTCCTGGTGGATCGTGATCACGCTGGCGCCGGCCTTGGCGAACGAGTCGAAGTACTTCTCCGGCTCCACCACCATGAGGTGCACGTCGAGCGGGAGCGTCGTCAGGCGCCGGACGGTCTCGATGACCTTGGCGCCATAGGTGAGATTCGGGACGAAGCAGCCGTCCATGACGTCGATGTGGATCCAGTCGGCGCCCCCCTCGACACACATGGCGATCTCGTCGCCCAGGCGGGCGAAGTCGGCGCTGAGGATGGACGGCGCGATGCGGACAGTCATGAGGATCCTGCGACTCGAAGCGTGACGGTCGTGCCGGCGGCGACCGCGGAGCCGGCCGCCGGGGTTTGGGCGACCACCGTTCCCTTGCGCAGCGGGGAATCGGGGGCGAACTCGACGGGGGCGACGGTGAGGCCGAGTTGCGCGAGGAGGGCCTTTGCCGACTCGAGGTCGTGCCCGACGACGTCGGGCATGTTGAGCTCCGCCGGTCCGGCGCTCACCGTGAGGTCGACGCTGGTCCCGAGCGGGACCACCTGCCCCTCCGAGGGGCTGCTGCCGAGCACGAGGCCGCGCGCCGAGTCGCTTGCCTGTTCTTGCAGCTGTCCCAGCTGCAACCCGGCATCGCGCAGCTCCCGCTCGGCGTTGGCGCGCGACAGCCCGGCGAGCGCGGGAATGGTGGCCCGCTTCTGTCCGGCGCTGACCTCGAGCGTCACCGTGCTTCCGGGGTTCACCGCTGCCCCGGCGGGCGGGTTCTGGGCAAGGACGGTCGACTTCGGGGCATCGGCGGAGAAACGCGTCTCCCCCAACGTGACCTCGAGTCCAAGACCGGTGAGGCGGCGCTGCGCGTCGGCCTGGGTGAGGCCGACGACTCCGGGGACCGTCACGTCGCCCAGCGCCACGTCATCGGGAATGATGACGAAGGCGACGAGGAGATACGCCAGCAGGAAGCCGGCGGCCGCCATGGCCACATGCTGCAGGGGCACCCACAGCTTGGCTGGGCGCTTCATGCGCTCCCCCGGCGCAGTCGCGCGGCAAAGGCACCGTCGACCCCGTGCCGCTGCGGCAGGACGCGAAGCATCCCGCCGTCCATCACCGCGTCAGGGACTGTTCCCGGCGGCGGCGCATCGAGCGTCCACTCGGGGTGCTCGACGAGGAACTGTTGCACCTGCTGGTCGTTCTCCTCCGGCTCCAGCGAGCAGGTGCTGTAGACCAGCAGTCCTCCCGGCCGAACGAGCGCCGCGGCGGCGCGCATGATCGCGCGCTGGGCGGCCGCGCTCACGGCGAGGTCGGAGACCCTGAGGCGCCATCGGGCGTCCGGGTGGCGGCGGAAGGTGCCGGTCCCGGTGCATGGGGCGTCGACGAGGACCGCGTCGACCGTGGAGAGCGCGGTCTCGCGCGCATCGGTGGCGACGAGGAAGACGTTGCGCGCGTCGAGGCGAAGCACGTTCTGGCGCATCCGCTCGAGGCGCGCTGGTGACCGGTCGCAGGCGACGACCAACGATGCCGCGCGCGAGAGCTCGAACGACTTCCCCCCCGGTGCGGCGCACAGGTCGATGACCGTCGCCCCGGCGGGGATCGCCGCATAACGAGTCACGAGGGTGGCGGCCGGGTCCTGGACGAAGAACAGTCCCTGCCGGAACGCCCCGAGCTCAGCGAGTGCGGCCTGTCCGGAAATGCAGAGCCCATCGTCGAGGAACGGAGCATCCGCAACCGTGACCCCGGCCCCTTCCAGGATCGACTCGAGCTGTTCACGCACGATCCCGAACGGGCGGATGGCCAGCGGCGCCTCGGTGTTGTTCATCTCCACGAGCGCGCGCGTTTCATCGAGCCCCCAACGCGCCGCCCAGCGCGCCACCATCCACTGGGGATGCGATTCCGAGAGGGCCAGCGCTTCCACCGCGTCGGCGGGGAGGGGGGGCGAGGCGATCGATTCGTCCTGACGCTCGCGATCGACCCGGCGCAGCACCGCGTTGGCAAGCTTGCTGGCGCCGATGCCGTGTCGACGCTTGGCCAGCTCCACGCTCTGGGCGATGGCGGCGTACGGCGGGACCGAGCGCATGTGCAGGAGCTGGTAGATCCCCAGGCGCAGGATGTCGGTCAGGTCGGCGTCGAGGCGGGCCAGCCCACCGCGCACACGCGCGGTGAGGATCGCGTCGAGGACGGCGCGGCGGCGGAGCGTGCCGTACACCAGTTCCTGGGTCCAGCGGCGGTCGCGCGCGTCGAGCCCCGTCGCGCGGCGATCGAAGGCGGCGTCGAGAAGGTCGCCGTTCCGCAAGTCGGCGAGGATATCCGCCGCTGCCACGCGCGCATCCGTCACCCCGCCGTGGGCGAGCGTGGCGGCACGGGTGCGCGATCCGTCTCCCTGAATCATGGGGGAAAGATAGTCGGTCGTGGTGATCCCCGGCGCCTAGTCGCTGACCCCTTCGCGCCCGTGGATCGCCATCATGCTCCCCTGCATGGCAGCGACCAGGCGGGGAGCGTTGCCGTCCACGGCAAAGGCGTCGGCGCGACAGACGATGATGGTCCGTCCTGCCTTCAGCACCTCGGCGCGCGCCACGAAGCGCTCGCCGGCGGCCGGGGCGAGGAGGTTCACCTTGAACTCGACGCTCATCACCCCCGTCCCCTCCTTCATCGTCGTCAGCGCGGCATAGCCGCAGGCCGAATCGAGGAGCGAGGTGAGGACACCTGCATGCAGATAGCCGTGCTGCTGGAGGAGATGCTCCGCACGGGAGACGGCGATCTCGACGCGGCCGGGTTCGACGAGAACCAGCTCGGCGCCGAGGTGGGCCATGAACGACTGGCGGGCAAAGGAACGACGGACACGCTCCTCGACGCGCAGGCGTTCCCAGTCGGTCACGCCGGAGCCCCGAGGATGTCGCCGGCGGCGACCCCGCGTCCCTGCGCCCAATCGAGGGCGGCGAGTCGGCGCTTTCCCGCCGGCTGCACGTAGGCAACACGGACGGCCCCGGTCCCGCAGGCCACGAGCATCCCTGCCTCGTCGACGGCGAGGACAAGCCTTGGCTCGCCCGCGCCGTCCATGGCCAGGCGCACGCCCGAGAGCTTGACCTCGATCCCCCGCTGCGTGGTGAAGGCCCCCGGGCGCGGGTCGTACGCACGGATGACGCGGGCCACCTGCTGCGCGCCGAGGGTCCAGTTCACCAGCGCCTGCCCGCGCTCGACCTTGGAGGCGTAGGTGGCGAGCGCCTCGTCCTGCACCGTCTCCTGGGCGGCGCCCATCGCGATCAGGGTGAGCGCTTCGATGATGGCCTGCGCCCCCAGCTCGGAGAGCCGCAGCTGCAATTCGCCGTAGGTCTCGTCCTCCGGGATCGGCGTGTGGACCTGGACGATGACGTTGCCGGCGTCCATGCGCTTGATCATCCGCATGATGGAGACGCCGGTCTCCTGGTCACCGGCGAGGATCGCCGCCTGGATCGGGGCGGCGCCGCGCCAGCGCGGGAGGAGCGAGGCGTGGATGTTGACCGTGCCTAACGGCGGGAGGTCGATGACCGACTGCGGGAGGAGGTGGCCGTAGGCCACCACGACGGAGATGTCCGGCTCGAGGGCCCGCAGCGAGGCCTCGAACTCCTCGCCGCGCGGCTTCTCTGGCTGGAGG
>DAIESF010000228.1 GCA_027346425.1 Gemmatimonadota bacterium
CTGCGCGTCGCCGTCGTCGTTAGGATCGTCACCCTCCCTCTCACCCCCCGCCTCGACGCGCCCTGCCAGCGGCGCCAGCACCCCGGCGATACGCTCGGCGACCGCCCCGGAATGGTAGAGCCGAGACTTGCGGCACGTGACCCGCAGCGCGACGCCGCGCCCCGGGGCGATCCAGGCCCCCCAGTCGATCCGTGTCGCGCGCTTCTCCAGCTCGTGGAAGGTGGCGGCGCGAAACTCGTCGACCCGCACCAGCACGCGACTCACGGTGCGGAGGTGCAGGTTCGCGAGAGAGAGCCCACGCGCGTCGGTCTCGAAGGCGACGCCGGCCCCATCCACATCACCTACGGCAAGGCCGAGCCGGGCAAGCTCGCCCGCCGCAAGCTCGGCGAGGCCGGGGGCCGTCACGGCAAAAGCCGAATAGCGCATCGGAACGGAACGGGGAGTCACGACAGGAAGTCTAATCGACCGCATCGCCCTCCCTGCGACTGAGGGGCGATCGCATATTGACCAGCCGCGCGACCTAGGGACAACGGCGCATGCCGTCACGCCATCTCGAACTCCTTGGCGAACGCCACGGCGAACGAGAAGGTCTTGGCCTTGCTGCGCGTCTCCATCATGTCGGCCACGCGCTCGAGTCGCTGGGGAACGGCGAGGATCTTTTCTTGCGCCTTCCTTCCCGCCTCGTTGAGGCCGGTGAGGGCATCGATCGCCCAATACTTGATCACGTCCTGCACGATCCGCAGGTAATCGCGGGGACCGTAGATCCCGGCGCGGCGAATCACGTCGGCCATCTCGCGGAAGTGGGGCATGTTCACTCCCGGCATCTCGATCGACGGCATGAGGTGCGCCGCCGACTCCAGCGCGCGGTTGGGGTCGCGCGCCAGGACGCGCTCGAAGATCGAGCGATAGAAGACGTAGTGCCGTGCCTCTTCCTTGGCGACGTTCGACAGCACCTCGCCGATGAGTGGCTCGTGCTCGCTCGCCACCCGTCCGGTATTGGCGTGGCTCACCTGCGTGGCCCGCTCCTGCAGCGTCGTATAGACGAAGACGCGATACGGATCCTTGTCCCACGTGGGCTCGAAGCCCGCGCGCAGGTACTCGAACTGCATGCGCTCCATGACCGGGTTGTCGAGGATCCGCGAGTCGCGCGTGTAATCGTGGAGGATCGCCCCGTGCCGGTCTTCCTCGGCGGTCCAGAGGTTGTTCCACTTGGCCCAGATGGAGTCGGGCCCCAGGTACTGGGAGATCAGGCGGTGGAAGTGGGGGAGCCCTTCTTCGGTGAGTGTATTGAGGCAGAGGGCGACCCGGGCCGGAAGCGAAATCCCCTCGGCGCGCCGCCGCAGCTGCCTAACGAATTCATCCGGGTCGGTCTCCGGTTCCGGGGTGAGGAGGTCGCTCGGGAACCAGAGGACGCGCTTGGACTCATGGGCCTCCATGAGGATCGTGACATCGTGTTCGAGGTCGGCCAGGACCTCGACCTTCGCCATCGTCTCGTACTCGGACGGGGTCTTCATGGGGCGGAGAGAATCTCAGGTTGGAGGCGTCGCCCGGCCGGGCGACACGGACCGAGGGAGCGAGCGGTTCACGGGAACACACCGCCCAACCTCACGCTACGTTGACGGAACATCGCGCGCCACTCTCGCGCGTGGCAGGAGGCAATGGCGATTCACGCCCCGACTGGCGAGTTTCCATCACGGCATGGCGCAGCACCCGGCGCTGCGCGCCGGATAGCCGGCGCCGTCGCCGACCCTTACGACACAGGCTTTCGCGTGACTTTCTCCTCGCTCGACCTCCATCCCAGCCTCCTCAAGGGGCTCAAGGAACTCGGCTTCACCAGGCCGACCCCGATTCAGACCGACGCCATCCCGCACGCGCTCGCTGGGCGCGACCTGCTGGCCTGCGCCGCGACGGGGAGCGGGAAGACCGCGGCGTTCCTCCTCCCGATCCTGCACACCCTGATCCCGCGCCCACGCGGCACCACGCGCGCGCTCGTCCTCACCCCCACGCGTGAGCTCGCCGCGCAGATCCTCGAGGACCTCAACGATCTCGCGGTGCACACCCCCATCACCGCCGCCGCCATCTTCGGCGGAGTCGGGATGGGACCGCAGGAGCACGCGCTTCGCACCGGCGTCGACGTCATCGTCGCCACGCCGGGGCGCCTCCTCGATCACCTCAGGCACACGTATGCCAACCTCGGCTCCATCGAGCACCTCGTCCTCGACGAGGCCGACCGCATGCTCGACATGGGGTTCCTTCCCGACATCCGCCGCGTCCTCAAGCAGCTCCCGACCAAGCGACAGACGCTCTTCTTCAGCGCCACCATGCCCGGCCCGATCGGCCAGCTGGCGCACGAGATGCTCAAGTCGCCGGCGACCATCAACCTCGAGCGCAAGGCGGCGCCTGCCGTCGGGATCACGCAGGCGATCTACCCCGTGGCGCAGGAGCTCAAGTCGGCGCTGTTGTTGCAGCTGCTGACCCGCGGCGACATGCAGGAGGTGCTGGTCTTCACCCGCACCAAGCACCGCGCCGATCGCCTGCAGAAGTTCCTGGCCAAGCAGGGGATCGCTGCGGAACGCATTCACGGCAACCGTTCGCAGCCGCAACGCACCGAGGCGCTGGCTGGCTTCAAGAGCGGGAAGTACCGCGTGCTCGTGGCTACCGACATCGCCGCCCGCGGCATCGACGTGGAGGAGCTCGGGCACGTGGTCAACTTCGACGTCCCGATGGCACCCGAGGACTACATCCACCGAGTGGGACGCACCGGGCGCGCCGAGGCGACCGGCGATGCCTTCACCTTCGTCTCGCCGGATGAAGAGCGCGACCTGGCCGATATCGAGCGCAAGATCGGCCGTCGACTGCAACGCGTGACTTTACCCGACTTCGACTACACGGCGAAGGCCCCCGAGAAGCTGGAGGTCTCGCAGGCAGAGCGCGCCGCCAAGTGGCGCGAGCAGAAGGCCAAGGAGCGTGCCAACGCCAAGGCCAAGGCCGAGCGCAAGGCGCGGGCGGAGGCCGAGGAGCAGGCGCGTCGCGAGACGAAGTCGCAGCGCGACACCGAACGCGGCCGGCGGCAGGAGGAGCGCAGCCGGCCGGCCCGGAGCCCCCAGCAGCGCGGGGGCGCCACCCGGGGGAACGGCGATCCGCGGCGCCGCGGCAGCGACGGACGGGGCGGCACGGGCCAGGGGGGAGGGGGACGACCGCGTTAGGTTCGCGGGGCGCGAACGCCTCCCTCGCTGAGGGAGGTCAGTCCGACCGGATGGCGAGCACGGGATCGATGCTCGCCGCCCGTCGGGCGGGGAGCCAGGTGGCCAGCGCCGCCACCGCCGCCAGCACCAATGGCACCGCCACGAAGGTGAAGGGATCGAAGGCCGCCGCGGCGCCGTACAGCACCCCGCGAATCAGCTGCGCCGCACCGAGCGCCAGCGCCAGTCCGACCGCGCCGCCGAGCGCCACCAGCAGCAGCCCCTGGCGCATCACCATGCGGATCACCTCGCCTCGCGCCGCGCCGATGGCCATGCGAATGCCGATTTCGCGCGTCCGCTGCGTCACCGCGTAGGACATCACCCCGTACATCCCCACCGCCGCCAGCAGCAATCCGAGGGCGCCAAAGATCCCCAGCACCGTTCCGGCCAGTCGGGCCGGGAGGAGTGCGAGCCCGAGGTGCGACGTCATGGTCTGCACGTCGGACACCGGGAGGTCGGGGTCGAGCGCCGCCACCTCGGCACGGAGCTGTGGGATGTACGTCGCCGGGTCGCCGTCGACCCGCAGGTGCAACACCATCTCCGAACGCCACTGCTGCGCCTGCGGGAAGTACATGAAGGCGGTGGCGTTCTCGCCCAGGCGGTTGTACTTCCCGGTCGGCACCACCCCGATCACGGTGCGGTCGCGCCCGCCCACGCGCACGATCCGCCCGACGGCATTCCCCTCCGGCCAGAAGCGCGCGACGAACTGGGCGTTCACCACGATCACCCCGGCCGACGCGCTGTCGTCGCGGGCCTCGAAGCCGCGCCCCGCCGAGAGCGGAATGCCGAGCGCCTCGAAGTAGCCGGGGGTCGCGACGTTGTAGTTGATCGACATGCTCTCGTCAGGCGCCGGGGTGTAGCCCGGCACCTCGACGCCGCGATCGGAGTTGCTCAACCCCAGGGGGACCATGGCCGCCATCCCGACCGCCTTCACCCCCGGGATCGCGCGCAGGCGATCTCCCAGCCGGCGATAGAACTCCTCGGACCGCGCCCGCGTGTATCCCTGCAGCCCTGGGTCCACCCCCGCCAGCAGCACGCCGTCGCTGTTGAATCCCTTGTCGACGGCGGTGGCCGCCGAGAGGTTCCGCAGGAAGAGCCCCGAGCAGACGAGAAGGACGAGCGAGAGCGCCATCTGCGCCACTACCAGCATGCGGCTCAGGCGCGAACGCGACCCGCCGGCCGGAGCCTCCCCCTTGAGCGACGGAATGAGCGCCGGACGCGTGGCCTGCAGCGCCGGCACCAGGCCGAAGAGGAAGCCGGTGCCGATCGCCACGCCTAACGAAAACAGGAGGACGGGGAGACTCAGCCGCAGGTCGGGGGCGAAGTCGACGTCCATCGGGAGTCGCACCCGGTTGGCCAGCGAAATCGCCCACCACGCCACCAGGAGCCCGAATCCCCCCGCCACGAACGCGAACACGAGGCTCTCGGTGAGCAGCTGGCGCACCAGCACCGCGCGCCGCGCGCCAATGCTCAGCCGCACCGCCATCTCCCGCCACCGGTCCTGCGCCCGCGCCAGGAAGAGGTTTGCCACGTTCACGCAGGCGATCAAGAGGAGCATCACCACCACCGCCATCACGACCCCAGTCAACCCTAACTGCGCCGAACGGAAGGAGGGATGGATTCCCGCCTCTCCCTGCGGCACCAGCTCGATTCCCGACTTCTCGTAGTCCTTCGGCAGGTCGGCCTTGAGCTCGGCCGATAGCGTGCGCATGCGCGAGCGCGCCCGGTCCATCGTCACGCCCGGGGCAAGGCGGGCGATCACGTTGAAGGAATTCTCGCCGCGCATCTCCATCGCCTTCGGCATGGCGGGATTCACTTGCGCCAGCTGGGCGAGCGGGACCCACAATTCAGGTGTCACCAGCGGGAGGACGCCGCGGAAATCGCGCGGCGCCACGCCGATGACCGTGTAGGCATTGCCGTTGACGATGACACTCTTCCCGACGACGTCCGGCGCCCCGCCGAAGCGGCGCTGCCACGATGCGTAGCTGAGCACCGCCACTGGATGCGCCAGCTCCCCCACATCCTCCGACGGGATGAAGACGCGACCACGATCGGCACCGACGCCGAGGACGGTGAAGAAATTGGCCGACACCATCTGCCCCATCACCCGCTCAGGACGCCCCCCCGCCGACACGCTCAGCTCCGTGAACGTCCACAGGGCGACATCGCTGAAGACGTCCTTTGAACGGGCGCGCACGTCGCGCCAGTGGGGGATCGAGTTGGATCCGTACAACATCCCGCCCGGCCACGTCCGGTACAGCTGAGCCAACTCGTCTGCCTTCCGCACGCCGGGGAGCGGGCGCAGGAGGAGCGCGTCGACCGCCGAGAAAACCGCCGTGTTGAGCCCGATGCCGAGGGCGAGCGTCGTCACCGCGAGGGCGGTGAAGAGGGGCTTCTTGAGGAGGAGCCGGACGGCGAACCGAAGGTCGTGGATGAGCGTCGACATGGCACCGGGGAGGGGGACGAAGCTGACGACGGGTCCTGTGGTTGGACCGTACGTCCACTCATACGGATGGGATTCAGGCGGACCCAACACCGGCCGTCTCCCTCCTCCTCCCCGATGCTACAGGCCATCTCATAAATGGTCGCCGGCGCGCCGGCGCGCTGCGCCGGCCAGAAGCCGTCGACCATTTATGAGATGGCTTCTACAGAGCAACTGCGGGGCGAAGGTGGGAGGCGAACACGTCGAGGGGCGCATGGCTCAGGCC
>DAIESF010000230.1 GCA_027346425.1 Gemmatimonadota bacterium
GTCGCTCCGTCCCCAACAGGCGCCCCAGGATGGCAATGAAGGCTGGCGTGGCGGCGATGATGAGTGCTGCGGTCGCCACACGCGAGCGAACGACGCCGAGGATGAACAGGACCTGATAGACGCCGTTCCCCAGCATTCCGAGCGTGATGAGCTGCCACGCCACGCGCCGGGGGACACGCTCGAGGTGCATCGCGCCAGCGATGCCGAATTGGGCGGCCGCGGCGATCGGGATGCGCGCACCATTGAAGGCGAGGGGAGCGACGAATTGCGTCCCGTACTTGAGCACCGAGAAGTTGATCCCCCAGATCGTCGCCATCAGGAGGAGGAGGACGTCGGTCACCCAGCGAGCCTCACCCTCGCCCGCAGCGGCGTCGCCCGCAGCGACGATTCCAGTAGCACTCACAGCCATGCCGAAAGGTAGACACCTCGGGTAAGTTTGGGCATGCATGTCTCCTTCGCTCTCTTCGCCGACGCGGCGAACATCTCGCAGGAAGGGAAGCTCAACATCCTGGGCGTCTTCGACGCAGTCCAGGTGGGGCAGCTCCCCGCCGTTCACCCCCGCGCCTATCTCGTCGTCCGCCTGAAGGGGGGCGCCCCCGACGTCGGACGGCACACGGTCTCACTCCGCTGGGTCAACCCGAGCGGGGTGGAACTCTGGTCGTCGGACGGCGAACTCGACGTCGAAGGGGTCCCGCCCATGGCGGCCGAGATGGATCTCCCGCTGATCGCCGCGATCGACCTCCCCCTCGACGAGTCGGGCCCCTACACGATGCGGATCGCGCTCGACGAGGCTCCGCATGCCGAGGTGGGACTGGTCGTGCGCGCGGCCCCGCCGCAGTTCGTCGCGCGTCCTGGGGGAATGATCTCCTGATCGCCGGCGTCGTGCGCTCCGCTCAGGGGCGTGACGGCGGCGCTTTCGCGTTAGGCACGGCGGCGGCGCAGCTCCGGCAGAGCGTCACCCCCTTCATGTTGCAGATCACGCAGATGAACGTGCCGCACCCGCTGCAGGGATACCCCTCGGAGGCGCGTTCCTCGTTGCCGCAGGCGCGGCAGGTCATCGCGTCGTGTTCGTGTTGCGTCCCCATGGCGTCCCTCGCTCGTGAGTTCAGCTCGCCGCGACGGTGAGCCCGAATTCCCTGATCTTCTTGATCAGCGTCGCCCGGGAGATCCCCAGCTCGCGGGCGGTGTGGGTGCGATTGCCGTCGTTGGCGCGCAGCGTGCGCTCGATGTGCTCGCGCTCGACGACGGCGAGCGATCGCCCCTCGCCGCGCTCCGGACTCCAACCGCCAGGCGACGTCCCGCGCAATTCGAGCGGCAGGGCGTGCAGCTCGACGCGCGGCTCGCCACGGCCGACGATCATTCCGCGCTCCAGCACGTTGCGCAACTCGCGGATGTTTCCCGGCCAGGCGTAGCGCAGGAGCGCGTCGAGCGCTCCCTCGCTCACCTCGCGCGGGGCGCTGGGGAGGTTCGGCGCGAGTTCCTCCATCAGCCGGGCGATGAGCTCCACCAGATCCTCGCGCGCCCGCGCCCGAAGCGGCGGGAGGTTGAGCGGCATGACGGTGAGCCGGTAGTACAGATCCTCGCGGAAGTGCCCGGCATTGACCTCGTTCACCAGGTCCTTGTTGGTGGCGGCGATGATGCGCACGTCGACGCACATGTCGCGCGTCCCCCCAACTCGCCGAAACATTTTCCCTTCCAGGATCCGCAGCAGCTTGGGCTGCAGCGCGGGAGGGAGCGCGCCGATCTCGTCGACGAACAGCGTCCCCCCCGTCGCCATCTCGAGGAGCCCGGGGCGCCCCCCTCCGCGCGACGAATCCTCGGCGCCGAACAGCTCCGCCTCGAGCGCCTCGTGCGTGTGCGCGGCGCAGTTGACCTCGACCAGCGGCCCGTGCGCACGCGGGGAGTGCGCGTGGATGAGCTCCGCCACGCGCCCCTTCCCCGTCCCGCTCTCGCCTAACAGGAGCACCGTCGTCCGGTCGCTGGCTGCGAGAAGCTCCACCTGCGTGGCCAGCTCCTGCATGCGCTCCGAGCTCCCGATGGCCACGCTCCCCCCGCTCGCCCGGCGCGCCGTGAGGTAGCGCGACAACTGGCGCAGCCGGACCTTCTCGAGGGCACGCTCCAGCGCCATGCCAAGGTGCGGGAGTTCCACCGGCTTGGTCAGGAAGTTGTCGACCCCTTCCTGCATCGCGCGCACGGCCAGCGGAACGTCGGCGTGCCCGGAAATCATGATGACGACCGGCGCATCGTCCCGGATGCGCGCGAAAACGTCGAAGCCGGTCATGTCGGGAAGGCGCAGGTCGAGCAGCGTCACGTCAGGGCGCCGCTCATGCCACATCGCCAGTGCCGCCTCACCCGACGAGGCGCGGCGCACCGCATGCCCATTCCGCTCGAAGAAGCGGGCATAGCTCTCGGCGAGCAGCGATTCGTCGTCGACGATGAGGAGGTCGGCCATCGGGTCAGCGGTGGGAAATCGGTGTGGCGATCAGTGCCTGCCGCACGTCGTCGAGGGCGAACGGTTTGTGCAGCGTCAGGCAGCCGCATTCCCGCACGATCGCGTGGGACTCCTCGCCCTCTACATCGCCGGTCAGGATGATGACACGGGAGACTAATTCCGGGCGGCGATCGCGCAACTCGGCGAGCAGGGCGGCCCCTCCCAATCGTGGCATCCGAAGGTCGAGCAGGATGCGGTCGAAGTGGGCTCCGGCGATCGCCAGGCGCCCCTCCTCTCCGTCGGCGGCGAGCGCGACGCGGTGCCCCAGCGACTCGATCGCGCGCTTGAGTGCGGCGCGGATCGTCGGCTCGTCGTCGACCACCAGTACGTCGAGGAGCGTCCCGTCGTCCTCGCGCGGCGCCAGGGCGGGAGGCGCCGGCTCGTCAGGCGCAGAGACGATGGGGATCTCCACGACAAAGGTGGCGCCGTCGCCCGGGGTGGAATCCACATGTATGCGCCCGCCATGCTCGCGCACTATCCCCTCGGCGACGGCGAGCCCGAGTCCCGCGAGGTCGGCGCCGTCGCGGGTGGCGAGTCGCGGGCTGAAGATGCGCGCCACGTCCGCCGCGGCGATCCCCGGGCCGGTGTCACGCACCACGAGGACCAGGGCATTGGCGATGCGAGAGAGTTGGAGCGAGAGGCGCTTCTCCCCTCCCCACCCGCGGAGGGCGTGCTCGGCGCGGGTCACCAGGTGCAACACCGCCTGCTGGAGGCGCCCGGCGTCACCGTACGTGACGGGAAGATCGGCCGGCAGTTCCTCCTCGATGACGACGCCAGCGACCCCCAGCGCATATCGACGAACGGCCAGGGCGTTGACCACGACATCCGCCAGGCGCAATGTCGTGCGCTGCGCCGGACGCTCACGCGTGAGGTCGAGCAGGTTGCGCAGGATGCGCGAGGCGCGCCGCGCCTCCTCACGAATCGTCACCAGCCCCTCGTGCGCGCGCCGGTCGTCGGCCGGCGCCTCCAGCAGCAGCTCGCTGAAGGCGAGGACCGCCGAGAGCGGGTTGTTGAGCTCATGCGCGACGCCACCAAGGAGCTGCCCCACCGAGGCGAGGCGCTCACGGCGCAGGAGTTCGTCGAGCAATCGCTTCTCGGCGGTCACGTCGCGCACCACCGCCATCACCCCTGCCACCCGCCCTTCCTCGACCATCGGCGACGCGACGAGCGAGCCCCAGCGGGACCGCCCATTGGCATCGAGGTAGCGCACCTCGCGGGCGCCTCGATGCCCGTGGAGCGCGGCGACGAACACCTCCCAGACCGCCTCGCGGTCTCGCGGGTCGAGCAACGTCGTGAAGTGCTGCCCTGCCACGAGGTCACGCCCCTGCCCGGTCGCCGCCTCGAAGGCCCCGTTCACCGACGTGAAGCATCCCTCCTCATCGACGGTAAAGATGGCATCCGACGCCGTCTCGACCAGCTGCGCAAATCGCGCCTCGCTTCGCTGCAGCACATCGGCTCGGGCGCGCTCCTCGGTCACGTCCCGCGCCACGAGCAGCGTCCCCACCACGTTCCGCCCCTCGCGAATCGGCGTGCCGGCCACGTTGAGGGTGCGCGTAGTGCCGTTGCGCCTGACGACTTCGCACTCCCACTGCCGGCTCTCGCCCTGACGCACGTCGCCCAAGCCGTTCACCACGCGCTCCACGTCGGCGGGGGCGAGGAAGGGATGGAAGCTGCGCCCCAGGAGCTGGTCTCCCGGGGTATCGAACGCCTCGCAGGCCGCCGGGTTGGCCGAAGTGATGACCCCGGCCTGGCTCAAGGTGATGACCGCATCGGTGGCACTGTCGAACAGGAGGCGATAGCGCGCCTCCGATCCGCTGACCGCATCGCGTGCCCGCCGCTCGGCGGTGATGTCGTGCAGCGAGGCGACAAGCATCGTCACGTGTCCCAGCTCGCGCACCGGCGCCAGTGCCGCGGTGACCACTCGTCGGTCGCCGTCGCCGCGCACCACGAGGTATTCCTGCCGCTGCGGCGTCCCGTCCGCGACACGCTGCACCTGCGCGCGCGCCTCATCGGCCGACTCGGGGGCGACGAGGTCGCTCCACCGCACGCCGGTGAGATCGTCCCGACCGACGAGGTCGCGCGCGGCCGGGTTGGCGAGGATCACCCGCCCCTCGCGATCGAGGGTGCACAGGGCGTCGGCCGCGGCCTCGACCAGGTGGCGATGCTGGTCCCACACGGCACGTTGCGCACTCACGTCGTCGAACGTGACGATCGCCCCGCCGTTCGGATGAGGGACGGCGAGGACGTCGAGCCAGCGCCCGTTGGCCCCCGCGCAGACGGCGCGCGACTGCACGCCGTCGTCGATGGCCCGCGCCAGGGGATCGCCGTCGGGACCAGGGTGCGCCCCCAGCATCGTCTCATAGAAGCCGCGCCCCATCAGCACGCGCAGCGACTGATCGACCGTGAGCTGCAAGGCGCGCGAGTTGGAGCGCGTGATGCGCCGGTCGTCGTCCACCAGGCAGAGCCCGAGGCCGATCGAGTCGAAGGCCGCCGACCACTCGCGCGTGGCGTCACGCACCTCCTCGTACAGGCGCGCGTTCACCACCGCCACCGCCACCTGGTCGGCCAGGCGCTGGAGGACGCGGGCGTCGTCGGTGGTGAAGTCGGTCTCGCGATCGTACACCGCGATGACGCCGAGAATCCCCCGCGCCGTCATCAGCGGGACGATGACCGACTTGCGGATCGGGACCAAACGCAGCGAGGGGCGATAGGCCCCGCTCTCGGCCGCAATGTCGTTGGTGACCATCGCCACGCCGCTGGACACCACCTGCCCGCTCAGACTCCCATTCACGGGCATGTGCACCCCGGACAGGAGCTCGGTGCTGCCGAGCGCCGAGACGACGTGCAGGTAGTCGCCCTCGCGCAGCGCCACGCACGAGCCCTCGGCCTGCAATAGCGCCACCGCGTGGCGG
>DAIESF010000240.1 GCA_027346425.1 Gemmatimonadota bacterium
GAGCGATCGGGCGAAGGGCGATGCACGCGACGCCCCAGCAGCGCCGACTGACCTGCATCGGAAGCTAATCGCCCCGCCTATCGCCCTACGCCGGAGATGTCCTGACGCCCGGTACGGGGGTCGCGTGGCGCCCCCGCGGCGCCTCGAGGGCCGCCGGTGGCGCTTCGCTCGCCGGCGGAATCATCACCCGCACGACCGTTCCGACTCCCACGTGGCTGTCGATCTCGAGCGTTCCCCCGTGCTGTTCGACGACGCCGCGGGCCAGGAAGAGCCCCAGCCCCGTCCCGCCAACTTTCGCCCGCGTGGTGAAGTACGGCTGCGTCAGGCGCCGCAGGTCGTCACGCGGGATTCCTGGGCCGTTGTCGCGAATCTCGATGAGCGCCTTCCCGCTGGGATGGGTCGATACCCGCACGTGGATCTCCCCCTTCCGCCCCGTCGCCGATTCCGAGATTGCTTGCGCCGAGTTGAGGAGGAGGTTCACCATCACCTGGACCAGCTTCGCCGCCTCGCCCATGATGGAGGGCGCATGATCGAAGGTCGCGTGCACCCGCGCCTCACGCAGGTGAGGCGCCGCCACCCGCAGCGCGGCCTGCGTGAACGATTCGGGGGTGATGGACGTGCGATGTCCGGTACCGGGGCGTGAATAGGCCCGCAGCGTATCGATCACGCCGCGAATCCGGTCGGCCCCATCGAGCGCACTCTCCACCGATTCCATCAACTCGGGGGGCGCCGAGTGATCGCGCGCCCATTCGCCGATCAGCTCGACGTTGAGGCGGAGGTACGCCAAGGGATTGTTGATCTCGTGCTCCACGCCCGCGGCGAGGCGCCCGATGGCGGCCTGCCGCTCGGCCCCGAGCAGTGCCTGCTGCGCCTCGTCGCGCTCATGCGTCCGGATCTCGATCTCCTCGGTCAGGTGTGACGACATCTCGGCCAGTCGCTGCGAATCCTCGATCACGCGACGCACGGTTTGCACGGCCATGGGGACGACGACGGCAAGGAGGCCGACGTCGGCCACAAGGAAGAATTGCAGGTCGCCGTTACTGACCAGCAGCTCGACGACCGTGGCAAGGAGGAAGACGGCGACGCCAATCAGGTACTGCCGATTGACACGCGTTCCCGCGCCGCGTCCGCGGAAGAAGGCGACGCACATCGCCGCCACGAAGACCCCCGCCATGCAGTAGCTGACGCGCGCCCCGATCACCCGCGTCGCATCGGACATCGGGAAGTACGCCCAGGTGATGTTCCCCGCGCTGTATCCCGCGGCGCTGAACGCGATCACGGCAAAGATACGCGCCCCCCGCCAATTGGGGGCGCGTGACACGAAGAGGAGGAGCGCGCCGATGCCCACCTGCAGCACGGCGACACACGCGGAGACGAGGACGGCGGCGTTCACGGGGTCTCCTGGAGAGTGTCGGCAGCAGTGGCGCTATCGACATAGCCAGACTACCCGGCTCATCGCCGTTACCAGATGTCGCCGACCGTGAACCCCTCGGGGAAGGGATCGGTGGGGTCCAGGCAGTAGGTCGCCATCCCAGTGATCCACCCCTGACCGGAAATGGTCGGGACGACTCCCCGGTATTGCCCCACCTGCACCTCTTCTTCCAGCCGCCCGGTGAAGACGGTCCCGAGGATCCCCGCGTGCCGAAACTCCTGGTGGAGCCCCAGTCGGCCACGCGCGTGGAGCGTCGCCATCTTCGCTGACGTCCCGGTCCCGCACGGCGACCGATCGAGCGCCCCGGTCCATGTCGACGGGCGATCCCAGTCGAGAGTTCCGGTCGACACCACCACCGCATTCTGCCAATCCGCGTCGTCGCGAAGCGGCGGCCCCGACAGCTGGGCGATGGTCACCCCTTCGAAGCCGGGCTGCTCCGGGTGGACCACGGGAAGCTGCTCGCGCGTCGCTGCCTTGATCATCTCCCCGATGCGCGCCACATCCCGCCCCTCGTCGGGCGTCAGCCGCAAGCCGAACTGCGTGGCGTCGGCGATGACGTAGAACATCCCGCCGTAGGCAACGTCGACGGTGACCGTCCCGAGCTGCGGGACCTCGACCTTGGCGTCGAGGTGCGTGGCGAACGAGGCGACGTTACGGAAGGTCACCCGCGTCACCTTCCCGTTGGCGCAGTCGGCGCGCACACGAATGAGCCCGGCGGGAGCCTCGAGCGTGAGGTGGGTGACCGGCTCCTGCATCGGAAGCAGCCCGGTCTCCAGCAGAACGGTGACGACGCAGATCGTATTCGTCCCCGACATACCTGGATACTCCACCTGCTCCATGATCACGAAGCCGGCGTCGGCCTCGGGGTGCGATGACGGGAGGATCACGTTGCAGTTGGCGGCGGGGTAGCCGCGCGGCTCGCGCAGCATGCGCAGGCGCAACGCGTCCGCGTGCGTGCGCAGCCACGTCATCTTGTCGAACATGGTGTCGCCGGGGACGTCGGAAACGCCGCCGGTGATCACCCGACCATGTTCGCCGGCGGCGTGGGCATCGACGGCAGTGATGAGGTTGGTGAGGCGCACGGGACCTGGGTCGGCGAGAAGTCGAGAAGACGAGAGGACGAGAAGACGAGGGGCGCCGACACCGATCAGTCGCCTGACGATCTACCGGACTACCATCCTGGTGAACGGCGGGACGTAGGCCTGCAGGGTGATGAGCCCACCGACGAGGGCGGCGAGGACGAGGCTGTGCCAGAACACGAAGCGCAGGATGGTCCCTTCCTGCCCGTACCAGCGCGTTGCCGTGCTGGCGACGACGATACTCTGGGCGTCGATCATCTTCCCCATCACTCCGCCCGACGAGTTGGCGGCCGCCATGAGCGTCGGGCTCACCCCCACCTGGTGGGCCGTGAGCGTCTGCAGGCTCCCGAAGAGGACGTTCGACGACGTGTCCGACCCGGTGAGGGCCACACCCAGCCACCCCAGCATGGCGCCAAAGAACGGATACCACGCCCCGGTGCGCGCGAAGGCGAGGCCGAGGATGGCGTCCATCCCCGCGTAGCGCGACACGTAGCCTAACGCGAGCATGGCGGCGATCGTCAGGAGCGAGGTGCGCACCACCTTCAGCGTCGCTACGTACTCGCGCGCCAGCGCCTTCGGCGAGAACCCCATGAACAGCCCCGCCACGATGGCCGCCAGCCAGATCGCCGTCCCCGTGGCCGACAGCCAATTGAAGGTGAACACCGCCCCCTCGGCGGCCGGCGCGGCGACGACAGGCGGCACGCGCTGGACCATCAGGTGCAATCCCGGCACCGGGAACGCTGGCGCCGAGATCGCATTCAGCGCCCCCTTCACCTGCGGGAGCCCCCAGGCAAAGACCAGCAGGGAGAGGATGATCCACGGCACCCACGCCCGAGCGCGTGACAGCGGCGAGCCGTCAGCCGCAACGCGCCCCTCGCCATCGCTCGACTCCCGTCTCCCGTCTCCCGTTTCAGGCGCGGCCCAGCCGTCGGATGGCCTCCACACCCGTAGCAGCGCAACGAGTGCTCCCATGCTGCTCACCGCCGCCACGACGTCCACAAGCCACGGGCCGTGGTAGTTGGAGACGAGGAATTGCGGCACGGCGAAGGCGACCCCCGCCACCACGAGCGCCGGCCAGATCGCGAGGGTCGAGCGCACCCCGACGTACGCCGCCATCAGCCAGAACGGAATGATGAGCGAG
>DAIESF010000243.1 GCA_027346425.1 Gemmatimonadota bacterium
CCGACCGCGAAGCCCACGCCGAAGATCAGCCCGCCCAACGCCACGCCGATCACGTACGTCGGCTTGACGTCGAAGTGCATCGCGCTCGGGATGACGAGGTCGAGCAAATAGATGGCGATCATGCCGACGGCAATGGTGGTCGCCATGAACTTGATGATGGCCAGGTTCTCGAGGCGCAGGTTCGCGAGGATCATGCCGGGGCTCGAGGCCCGTACGCGCTGGATGAGCACGCCCATCGCCACGCCGACCAGTAGTGCATAGAGTGGTGCCATGGTTATGCCCCCCTACGAAGCGACTTGGCGGTGATAATGCCCGACGCGAAGACGGCCGCGCCGAAGATGATGCCGCTGATCGACAGCTGCATGATGCCCGAGATGATGTGGCCCGAGGTGCAGCCGCCGGCAAGGCGCGCCCCGAAGACAATGAGGAGGCCGCCGAGGAAGGCGTCGCGATAGCGCTTCCCGGTGGAGGTCTCCATCGCGTGCACCATCTCGACCGCCGGCGCCTTGGGCTGGTGCCCGACGCGGGCGGCGACGAAGCCGCCGATCAGGAGCCCGATCACGAGCCACGACTCGGGCTTGAAGAACTCGCCCATCTTCACGAGGTACGGATTGGCCTCCGCGTACGCCGGGTCGACGACGCGCAGGATCGCGCCGATGAAGCGCGGATAGGTTCCCGAGACGCCGATCGGTCCCCACAAGATGACCGAGATGGCCCCGACGATCCCGAAGATCACCCCAAGTTTTGCCCAGTTGGGGAGCCCCGACGCCTCGCGGGAGGCGGCCATCGGGGGTGAGTCTGTTGCAGCTGCGTGCGCCATGCTTCCTCCTGTCCAGTGAACGCTGTTTCCCGTCGCGTGCCGGTGACGGGTCGAACCGGTGGTGCTTCGTACGCCGAGACCCGCCGGGCCAATGCTCGGTCCGGCGGGTCGAACGGAGCCTGCCTCACTTCACTTCCGGACCACCTTTCCGATCGTCCGGGACGAACTTGTCCGCATACGGCATCTTGACCTTGCGCAGCGCGTCAGCGTCGAGCACCGCGTCGGCCGCAATCACCTTGTTCGCCGACAGGAGATACGCGGTGAGCGCGTACACCTGATTGTCCGTGAGCGAGCCCGGTGCCGTCAGCGGCATGGCGCGCTTGACGTAGTCGAAGACGGTCGTGGCGTACGGCCAGTAGTTGCCGATGGTCTTCACGAGCTTCGGGTCGCTTGCGAAGTGGAACCCCTCGGCCTTCTCGTCACGCCCGATGAGCGCCGGGTACATCGGCGGAAGTCCTTCGCCCTTCCGGTTGTGGCACATCATGCAGTGCGTCATGTACAGCCTCTCCCCCTCGGCAACCGATCCCTTGCCGGACGGGAGTTCCGCGCCATCGGGTCCCACGTCGGTGTCCCACTTGGCGATGTCGGCCTTCGCGGCCTGGCGTCCGAAGCCGTACCGCTTCCCGGCTCCCGGGCCGCCAGCGATCGCACCGGCATCGTAGTCGGCAAAGGTGGCCGCGGCCGGCATGGCCGCCGCGGGCGTCACCGCCGCGGGGGCAGCAGCCGCCGGCGTGGTCCCTTCGCCGGCTCCGCCTGGGCCACCGCACGCCGCCACGACCAGCGCGCCGAGTCCAATTACGATGTGCCGCATCATGTCTCCCCGTGGAAGAAGACCCGGCCGTCCGCCTGCACCTTGGCGCCGTAGATCGGGTTGAAGTGAAAGTCGGTGCCGATGCCGCGCACCTCGACGAGCTTGGCGCGCGTCGGTTGTACGTATCCGGTCTCGTCGGTTGCCCTGCTGAGGAGTATGCTCTCGCGGCCGTTCCAGTTCCACATGTACTGGAAGCGCACGTGGGCCTTGGAGGTCGGCGTATTCATGAGTTCGGCCTCGTGCCACGACGTCCCGCCGTCCGTGCTCACCTCGACCTTCGTCACACGACCACGCCCCGACCAGGCGATCCCGTTGATGGGACGCCACCCCTTTCCCTTCAATACATCCGGGTGGGCGGGCGAGGTGATGATGGACTTCGCATCCACCTCGAAGCTGAACTCGCGCGCGGTTCCATCGGGGAGGGGGTCGGTGTACTTCGACGTCTCCCAACGCGTCATCCACGGACGCGTGCCGAACTCGAGCCGGTGCAACCACTTGATGTTGATGTTCCCCTCCCATCCCGGGAGGAGGAGGCGCAGCGGGAAGCCCTGCTCGGGGCGGAGCGGTTCGCCGTTCTGCCCCCAGACGAGCATGGCATCGTCCCACGCCTTCGCGATGGGGACGGAGCGCGTCATCTTGCAGGCATCGCCCCCTTCGGCAAGAAACCACTTGGCGTCGTCCTTGACCCCAACCTCGCGCAGGACCACCGCGAGCGGGACACCCGTCCATTCGGTGTTGCACGACATGCCGGCGATCTTTTGCGGCGTCATGTCGGGCTTCGGTTCACGGAAGGCGTTGCGCCCGTTCCCCGAGCACTCAATGAAGTGAATACGGGTGACCTGCGGGAACCGCTTGATGTCGTCCATCGTGAGGATCGTCGGGCGATCGACGAGACCGTGCACCATGAGCGTGTGCCGCTCCGGATCGATGGACGGGATCCCCGCGTGATGCCGCTCGAAGTGCAGGTCCGACGGCGTGATCGTCCCGCTCAGCTTCTCGATCGGGGTGAGGGAGTTGCCCGTTACCTCGCCGGTCGGATTGCGCGCGGGATCGAAGAACGGCGTCCGCTTGCCGACAGCGCTGGTGGGCGCCCCCTGGACCTTGGTCGGGTCGGCGGGGACGACCGGGCGCGCCTTGGCCGCCGGCGCCCCCTGGCTCCCGGCTACGCCGGGAATGCCGGTGAGGAGCGCGCCGCCCACGGCGCCGGCCGCCCCCGCCAGCAGGTCACGCCGCGAGAGGGCGGCTCCCTCCGTCGCGCCCTGCTCCCCCTCGTTTGGCGACGTCGCCGCGCGACGCGCGCGGTTCAACTTGGCCATGGTTTACTCCCCTGCCTTGCGGCTGGCGCCAATCGGAGCCGGCTTCGGCACGACCGCGCCCTTGGGATTCCGGCGCGGGACCAGCGTCGCGGGGGGACGGAAGGCCTCGTGGCCCTTGGTGGCGTACGGCACGTCGTCCGGTGCACCGCCCATCGGCCAGTCCTGTTCCTTCCCCGGCGAGTCGGGGCGCGGGTGCGAGTTGATGAAGGCGGCCACGTCGAACGCTTCCTGCGGCGTCAGCGACCCCGGCTTCGACTGCGGCATGTTGTGCCAGATGAAGCTCGCCGCCCGCTCCGCGCGCGCCATCGAGGCGCCGATGGAGTACGACTTGGGGCCCCACAGCGCCGGGAAGGCGGCGTTCCCCTGCCCGTCGGCCTGGTGGCAAATGACGCACTCGCGCTTGAAGATCGCCTCACCGCGCGTAGCGTCGCCGTCGAGGGTGTCCTTCATGCTGATGATCCCGTCCGTCCCGGCGATCTTCGCCCCGACGGGGACGTCCTTCGAGATGAAGGCGATGTAGGCCAGGATATCGCCCATCTCGCGGCTGTCGGTCGGGATCGCGTTCCCGGCAAGCGAGCGCGTGAAGCAGTAGTTCACGCGGTCGGCCAGGCCGATGACGGCGCCGGTGCGGGGCATGTACTTCGGGAAGCGCGCATGCGCGCCGGTGAGCGGGGCGGAGCTGGCCTTGAGCCCGTCCTGCTGGTGGCAGCTGGTGCAACGCAGGCTCGAAGTGGCGTACGCCGGGAGGGACTCCGGCGTGAAGCGCATCAGGTACAGCCCGCGGCGAATGGACGCGCCTAACGAATCATTCGGGATGTCGGCTTCCGTGTGCGGCTTCCACTCCGCCTCCACGAACTTGACGCCGTTTCTCAGATCGGAAGCGGCCACAGCCGGCGCCGCCTCCTTGCCTCCCCCCTGGCACGCGGCCACGGCGACCGCCGCGACGGCCAGCGACAGCCCCATCAGATACCTACGCATGGATTCCCCCTCTCGTGTCCTTGAATCTTCTTTCCGAGATACGCCGATATGGTAATATACATTCCCCCTGCGCCCCCCCCGCAACCGGGCGTCTCACCGGGTCACGCCGGGGAAACCACCCGCGCCAACCATACGCTCAGCACGAGCAGGAACGCCAGCGAGGCCGTCACCGCCACCGCCACCCGTCCGCCCACGCGACGCACCGCCGCCACCTCGACCCCCAACCCCAGCGCCGCCATCGACGCCACCGTCGCCCAGTGCGACACGGATCGGGAAATCTCGGTCACCGGCGCCGGAACCACGCCAGCGGTCTGGACCACCGCGGCCAGGACGAACCCCACCACGAACCACGGAAGGTACGACGCCTTCCGCGACGCCGCCGCGTCGCCCGACACGCCGCGCTTCCGCTCCCAGATCGCCACCAGCAGGACCACCGGACCGAGCAGGAGGACGCGCGCCAGCTTGACCAGCATCCCCGTCTGCCCCGACACCATGCTCACCGGATAGGCGGCTGCCAACACCTGCGGCACGGCGTACACCGACAGCCCGGTCACCACGCCATACTGGAAATCCGTCAGGT